>JBIPLT010000180.1:0-6333 GCA_044368255.1 Flavobacteriales bacterium | reverse complement strand
TTCCTTTTGGGCTTTTTTTATAGACCGTTTGGCATTATCATGATAACCTTTTGATATTAGCGAATAATCATTATCTAAAGATAAAAATTGATGTTTCCATTTATCTACTTTGAATTTCTTGGAATCAATTCCACGAATATCGCGTAAAGAAAATTCTACTTGACGAAAATCTTTGGGTAATTTTTCGATGATACTTGCTGGAGAATGTTTTTCATCCAATGAACAAACAATTTCTCTCGAGAAAAAAGGTTGATAAATCAATTTCAATCCCGCTTTTTTCTTGTATGGAAACAACATTACATTCTTACTTTTTTCATCACGAGCAACGATCCAATTTTCTGCAAGCGCATCCATGTACCAAGAAAGGGAATAAACATTACCTCCAGGAATTTTCTCTAAGAGATTATTCCATTCCTCATCATTGATTTTATTTCGAAAGATAAATTCTATTGCCATTTTACATTAAGCTGCTTCCACATAATCTAAATCCTTCGAAAAAGTTTCTTTCAATTTCCATGTAGCAAACAACGCTAAGGTCATGCAAATAATTCCCACGATTAATGCTGACGTAACATTTCCAACTGCAAAACCCAATAATAATCCATTTAGCATTTGTAATAAAGGAACAGAACCTCTCACAAAATTAGGAACCGTATTAGTAACTGTAGATCGAATATTGGTGCCAAATTGTTCGGAAGCGATGGTAACGAAAATTGCCCAATAACCCGTAGCAGTTCCCAATAAGAAACAAACCAGATAATACGAATCAGCAGAAATTCCATGGGTGAAAAACAAGAAATAAATCACCATTACGAATGAGAAAATCAAATACATGAAAACTACTTTTCTTCTGCTTTTGATAATTTGGGAAATCAATCCGCTCAATAAATCTCCAATAGATAAACCGATATACGCCCATTTGATTGCTTCTCCATTCAATACTTCTCCTTGAATATTGAATTCCTTAGCAAAAACTTCTTGCGACATGGCAATCAATAAACCGATGATGTACCAGATGGGTAATCCCACCAAAATACAATACAAATATTTCAATGCATTTTCTTTATTCTTAAATAGTATTCGGATATCCCCTTTTTTTACATTTTTATCCGAAAGACCTTTGAACATTCCCGACTCAATGGTTCCGATACGCAATAATAATAACATCAAACCTAATCCACCTCCCACTAAATAGGCAACTTGCCAATTAGAAAAAGTAGTATTAAAAATATTTCCTAAGAAATTTCCGATAGCTTGCCCTTTCATTCCAACTACAGCGGCCACCACTGCGCCCAGTGCGCCAAAAGTTACAATGATCATTGTTCCGTAACCGCGATTTTCTTTGCTCATGGTTTCGGCAACGAGCGTAATTCCTGCTCCCAATTCTCCCGCAAGACCAATACCTGCAATAATTCGAATAAATGCATAAGTATTTACATCCGTCACGAAAGCGTTGGCCACATTAGCAACCGAATACAATAAAATAGATCCAAATAAAACAGTTAATCTTCCTTTTTTATCTCCCCAAACTCCCCATAAAATTCCACCAATTAACATTCCTAACATTTGCATTCCGAATAAGAATTGGCCGGTGTTTTTTATTTCATCGGGAGAAGCACCCACCATAATTTCTTTTAAACTTTCAATCTTCACCACATTAAATAATACCAAATCATAGATATCTACAAAATAACCCAATGCAGCAACGATAATGAGGAAAATAGCAGGATTTTTGGCTCTTTTAGTCATGATTAATTTATTCTTGCCCGTAAATATAATGATTCGCCAAAAAAACAGGTAATTTTACTTCATAAATTAAAAAATAAATGGCCTCTACCCTTTTAATGGTTGAACCGAATGATTTTGGATTTAATGAAGAAACTGCAGGAAGTAATTCATTCCAGAAAAATCCAAGAATTACTTCCTTCGGTCGTGAAGGAGTTCAAAATTCAAAATTAGAAGCCCTACGTGAATTTAATTTAGCTGTAGAATTACTAAGAATAAATGATATTCAAGTAATCACTTTTCCCTCTCCTAAAAATTTCAAATGCCCTGATGCTGTTTTTCCCAATAATTGGTTTAGCACTCATCAAAGTGGACAATTGATTATTTATCCGATGCTCACTCCTAATCGCAGAGCCGAGCGAAATCCATTGATAATTGATTATTTTAAAAATCATTTTAATGTGAATGAAATTCTAGATTTAAGTGCGAATGAAAACGAGAATAAAATAATAGAAGGCACTGGAAGTATTGTTTTTGACCATGAAAATAAATTAGCATATGCTTGCATTTCGCCTCGCACCAATGAAAATTTATTGGATGAAATTTGTAAAAAACTAAATTATACTCCTATTGTTTTTGAAGCGCTAGATTTGAATGGTCATCCGATTTATCATACTAATGTGGTGATGGCGATGGGTAAAAAATATGTAGTTATTTGTTTGGATTGTATAGAGAATACATTAGAAAAATCAATGATCATTCAAAAAATAAAGGAAAGTGGAAAAGAATTGATTGAAATTTCCATTTCTCAAATGAATAACTTTGCGGGAAATATGCTAGAGGTACAAAATTCAGCAGAAAAATCTATTTTGGTGATGAGTAATACTGCTTACAACAGCTTAAATACTTCTCAAATCAAAATTCTTTCGAATTATTCTCAATTACTTCCTATAGCTATAAAAACCATAGAAACCATTGGTGGTGGTAGCGCTAGATGCATGATGGCAGAAATCTATTTTAGCTCTAAAATACCGTAAAAAAGGTATGAGTAGTTTTTATTTTCCATTTACATTTGTGATATGAAAAAACTATTTTTTGGGTTAACCCTACTCTCTATTGGAGGTTGTTTTATCTCTGATACTCAGACGGACGCTGAAGGAAATGAAATGGTGGTGAATGTTTATTCTCATCGTCACTATGATGTAGATAAAGAAATATATGCTGCTTTTGAAAAAGAAACGGGTGTAAAAGTAAATGTGGTAGAAGACGATGCCGATAAATTGATGATTCGTTTGGAAAGTGAAGGAGAAAAATCTCCTTGTGATATTTTGATTACTGCAGATGCAGGAAGATTAGTAAAAGCAAAAGAAAAAGGATTATTACAAGAAATTGAAAGTGAAATTTTAAATAAGAATGTTCCCAAACATTTGCGTGATAAAGATGGTTGTTGGTATGCACAAACAGTTAGAGCAAGAATTATCGTTTATAATCCAGAAACAGTTTCGGTAGATTCACTTTCTACTTATGAAGATTTAGCGCATCCCAAATGGAAAGGAAAAATTTTAGTGCGCAGTTCAGAGAATATCTATAATCAATCGTTGATGGCATCCATGATTGCGAATAATGGATATAAAAGTGCTTTTGATTGGGCGCTTAATTTAGTAGATAATTTTGCACGAGAACCCAAAGGAAATGACAGAGAACAAGTGGCAGCTATAGCGGCAGGAGAAGGTGATATTGCCATTATCAATACTTATTATCTTGGAAAAATGTTGGAATCTGAAAATCCTGAAGAAGTTTCGGCTGCAAAAAAAGTAAAAGTATTTTTCCCCAATCAAAACGACAGAGGAGCGCATATCAATATTAGTGGAGGAGGAATCGTTAAAAACGCCAAACACAAAGAATATGCGATAAAACTTTTAGAATTTATTTCACGACCCGAGAATCAAGAAAAATTTGCCAGTGCCAATAATGAGTATCCACTTTTAGAAAATATTAAACTCTCCCCTACTCTCGAATCTTGGGGAAAATTTAAAGCAGATCCATTACCTCTGAATAAATTGGGAAAACATTTAAAAGATGCATTGGTGATCTTTAATGAGAGCGGGTGGAAGTGAAGAAGAGAGAGAGAGCGAGAGCGAGAGCGGAAGAAATCAAGAAATGTAAAATGAATAATGTAAAACGAAAAATGGAAGAAACTTACTAAGGAATATTTGTCCCCAATTATTTTACATTTATCATTGGTCATTTTACATTATTTAATAACTTTACCTTGTGTCATCACTACTATTAAACATCAAACAACGAGGAATTTTCCATTCCATTGGTATCTTGTTGTTGGTTTTATTGATTGGATTACCTTTTATTGTTATTGTTTACCATTTAATTTCCGCAGGTACTTCACAATTTGATTTACTTTCCCAAATTTTCGAATCGGATGTTATTTATAATAGTTTATTTTTTTTGATTTTCGTTATACTTATTGCTGCTGTTTTAGGAATTTCTACTGCTTGGTTTATTTCTCAATATGATTTTCCTGGAAAAAAATTTTTAAGTTGGGCATTGATACTGCCCATTACCGTTCCTACTTATATTATGGCATTTACTTATGTAGGTATATTGAATTACACCGGAACATGGCAAGGATTTTTAAAAAATAATTTCGGAGAATCAACTGCTGATTTTTTTCGTTTTGATGTGATCACACCATTTTGGTTAGTGATTTTTTTAGCGCTGTCATTATATCCTTATGTTTATTTAGCGGCAAGAGTTGCCTTTTCTCGTCAATCGTCCACCTTAATTGAAGCAGGCAGATCAATGGGTAAAAATCATTGGCAAATCTTTTTCAAAATTGCATTACCCTTAGCACGACCAGCCATCATTGGCGGTTGCATTTTGGTGGGAATGGAAGTATTAAATGATTATGGAGCGATGGCTTTTTTTGGAATTTCAACCTTTACCACTAGCATTGTTCACGCTTGGCAAGTAGATATACATTCTGCTTTAGTATTATCTTCCTTTTTATTTCTTACCATTTTTATTTTGTTGATGTTGGAAAGATATTCCAGAAGAAAAAAAGGATTTTCTGAATCCTCACGAAATAAACCTCTCGAAGCAATGCCACTTAAAGGGAAATATAAATGGGTGGTATTTTTCATTTGTTTATTGCCTTTCTTATTTGGATTTTTTATTCCTGTATGTCAATTAATTTCTTGGTTTTTAAAAACCTATTTGAATGTGATGGATAAAGATTTTTTTATCATGACGTATAATTCATTCACGTTGGCATTAATTTCTTCGCTCATCACCACTGTTATTGCTATTCTATTAGCGCATTTTTATACTTATAAAAGAAATAATACCGCATTCAGCAAACAATTCGTTACCATCGGTTATGCGATTCCTGGAGCGATCATTGCAGTGGGAATTCTGATTCCGGCAGGTTCATTGGGAAATTCATTTGATTATTTATTGATTGGAACCATTCCTGTTATGATTTATGCGTTTGTCGTTCGATTTTTAGCCGTTGCTTATAATCCCATCGAAGCATCATTTGAAAAAAACGCACAAAGCTTAAGAGAAAGTTCTCGTTCATTGGGAAAAAATAAATGGCTAACGCTATTAAAAATTGAAACACCTGTTATTCGTACCGCCATTTTATCAGCAGTAATTTTAGTTTTTGTAGATATTTTAAAGGAATTACCTTTAACCATGATTCTTCGTCCCTTTGATTTTCCAACCCTTGCCACTAACGCTTTTACCTATGCAAAAATCAATGAATCGGTGATGCAAAGTTCAAGTGCAGCATTAATTATTATCTTTATCGGCACTATTCCTATTTTAGTTTTACATCGAATAATGAACTCTTTCATGACCGAAGGGAATAAAAAATAAATGTTGAGAGCCGAAAACATAACGCGCAGATTAGATAAGCAGTTTTCATTAGAGAATATTTCCTTTTCTATAGAATCTGGCAAAATCACTTGTATTTTAGGTGAAAGTGGTTCAGGAAAAACAACTTTATTGCGCATCATTGCAGGATTTGAAAAAGTGGACGATGGTAAATTATTTTTTAGTGAAGAAGAGTTAAATTCAAAATCAAAATGGATTACTCCAGAAAATCGAAATTTTGGTTTAGTATTTCAAGAATATGCTTTATTTCCGCATTTAACGGTAGAAAAAAATATTTTATTTGCTGCAAAAAATCCAACTCAATTAAATTTATTGATTGAACAAACGGGCTTACAAAATTTAGAAAAAAAATATCCGCATGAATTATCAGGAGGACAACAACAACGTGTTGCCTTAGCCAGAACGCTAGCTACTTCTCCAAGGTTAATTTTGATGGATGAACCTTTCAGTAATTTAGATCATAGTTTGAGAGCAGAAATGCGTTTTCAGTTGAAAGAAATTTTAAAAAAGACCAATATCCCTTGTGTATTAGTAACGCATGATATAGAAGACGTATTATCCTTGGCTGATGAAGCCTTAATATTAAAAGAGGGTAAGATTTTACAAACAGGTACGCCACAAACTATTTATGAGAATCCAGTGAATGAATACACCGCGAAACTTTTCGGAAAAATAAATAAGTTTACGAGCGAAGAA
>JBIPLT010000347.1:0-2818 GCA_044368255.1 Flavobacteriales bacterium | reverse complement strand
TATCATAACCTGAATCTAAATTTCCATTAATAACTGCATTAATAATGATAATGCTTAAAATATTATTGAATAAATGAGCCACAATTCCTAACCAAATGCTTCCGCTCCAAACAAACATATATCCCAACGCAGCACCCATTAAAAAACGTGGAATAAAAACGGTCATTTCTCCATGAATAAAACTAAAAAAAGCAGCCGTTACCCAAACCGATAAATGAATATTTTTGGTAGAAAGTGCAATTTGACGAAGAATTACTCCGCGAAATAAAAATTCTTCTCCTATTGCTGGTATGATAGCATAAACAAAAATATTTACCAATAATAAAACAATGCCTTCACCACCTAATAATTTCATCAACATATCTGTTGAATTAGCATCATCACTTACCATGGATTCTGCCATTGGAATTTGCAAATTCGCCAAATGAATCAAATTAATTAGTGGAAATGCAATCATAAAAAATAAACCTGCCGTTAACCAAACACTAGTTTCTTGCTTTGCGCGTAAAACAAAAAATGGTTTATCAGGATGTCCGAATAATTTTCTGAAAATTAGTGCGGGCAATAAAAATGTTCCTAAATGATAAAATACTTGAATCGTCTTTGTAATTTGAATCGATTCGGAAGTGTTTAATTTGGAGATTTCATCAATGTTCTCAAAAATATTTACATTCCAAATGGGACGCACCACCAAGAAAGCAGTTATCTGCATTAGGAAAAGAGTGAAAAAGGCAATGATTATCACCATCATCAACTGAGTTCCGGGGCCAAGACTTCTTAATAAATCAGATTTCATTCTATTCTATTCTTCGTACCTTTGCATTAAGTTCGAATGGTAAAGATAGAAAATATAGAATTAGGAGAGTTTCCTTTGTTGTTGGCGCCCATGGAAGATGTGAGTGATCCACCTTTCCGTGCTTTGTGTAAACAACATGGAGCAGATTTGATGTACACCGAATTCATCTCCTCAGAAGGATTGATTCGTGATGCGGCTAAGAGTTTGCGTAAACTAGATATTTTCGAATATGAACGTCCTATTGGAATTCAAATTTTTGGGGGAGAAGAATCTTCGATGATTGAAGCCGCACAAATCTGCGAACGTGCCAACCCCGATTTGATTGATATCAATTATGGTTGCCCTGTGAAAAAAGTGGTTTGCAAAGAAGCGGGCGCAGGAATTCTTAAAAATATTCCAAAGATGATTCGCTTAACAGAAGCTGTTGTGAAAGCAGTGAACAAACCTGTAACAGTGAAAACGCGCTTGGGTTGGGATGAAAGTAGTAAAAATATTATGGAGGTGGCAGAAAGATTACAAGATATCGGAATAAAAGCATTGAGTATTCATGGAAGAACTCGAGTACAGATGTATAAAGGTTCAGCCGATTGGGAATTAATTGGAGAGGTGAAAAACAATCCTAGAATAACGATTCCTATTTTTGGTAATGGTGATGTGGATTCTCCAGAGAAAGCGTTGGAATTAAAAAATAAATACGGTGTGGATGGAATTATGATTGGAAGAGCGAGTATTGGTTATCCTTGGATTTTTAATGAGATCAAACATTTCATGAAAACCGGAAATCATTTGCCTCCACCCACCATTGATAATCGCGTGGAAGCTGCGATGCAACATTTAGATTTTTCATTGAAATGGAAAGGAAGACATGAGGGAATTGTGGAAATGCGCAGACATTATTCGAACTATTTTAGAAACATCGCGCATTTTAAAGAATACAGACAAAAATTGGTGACTTCATTGGATGAAAATGAAATTAGATCGGTGTTGGAAGAGGTGAAGAATCATTTTGCGGGGTATAGTTTTGTGTGAGAAGATTCAGCCACGAATTATTTTTTATAGAAAGACCTTAAAGAAAAATTCAGCCACGAATTTTCACGAATTACACGAATGAAATACCAAATAGATTTTTGATTAGCACTAATTATTTCCTTCGGAAATGAAGAGAAGAATTTTTGCCGCGGATTTTTCGGATTTTGATGATTAAACACAGTTTTGCTTAATTGGATTTTAAAAGGATTTATTTCCTTCGAAAATTTCTAAAAAATTCGTGAAATTCGTGAAAATTAGTGGCTAAAATCTCAATCCTGTTTCAAAACACCCGTTGCATATCGTTTCACTAAAAATCTTACGGGCAACCAGGAAGAAATAATTCCTACAATGATTAAAGCGATTACTACAAAAATTAAATCTTTCGGCTGTAAGGCCACCGGATAATAATCAATAATGGTTCCTTCCATTTTCACGAGGTGGAAATTTGATTGAAGTAAGGTCACTCCTACTCCAATGAGAATTCCTAAAAACCCACCGAAGAGATTAATAAAAAATCCTTCGAAGAAAAATATATTTCGAATATTGGAAGAGGTAGCACCCATGCTTTTGAGAATCATTACATCACTTTTCTTATCGATGATAAGCATCGTGAGCGAAGCCATTATATTAAATGCCGCTAACACCAATACAAAAAGTAACATGGTAAATGCAAACCATTTTTCACTCTGATTTACTTGATACATCAATGCGTTTTGCTCCGCTTTTGTTTTAACGGTAAATTTATTCCCTATTAATTCTTGAATTTGAGCTTTCACCAATTCTGGATCCTCACCTGATTTTAAATTAGCTTCCACAGCAGTGATATGCGAACCGTATTCCATTAGTTCTTGAGCAAATTCTTTTTTCGTAATAATGTACCGAAAATCATATTCTGGATTTACCGAAAATATACCAGCAACGGGCACCATTGCCTCTTCAAACATTTTTGCCGTTGGAGTGAATTTTCGAGAGCGAACAGGAGCATAAATTTTT
>JBIPLT010000294.1:0-3538 GCA_044368255.1 Flavobacteriales bacterium | reverse complement strand
TTTAATAGGGTGCGATTTCCTAATGCACCTGTGAGTTGCATATTTAATCGATCTGAAATTCCACCGCCCACAATTACCATAGGTAAAGCAGCATCGTTAATTATAGCATCTCCTTCTATCATTAATGAATCAGGCATACTCATTATCACAAAATCTTGGTCTACTCCTTTCATCACTGCATGCACCCATTGATCACCATTTTTCAGAATACAAATTTCTTCTACTGTTTCACTGGCAAATGAAATAGCATTTAGTTTTTTTAAATCCTCCAATGGAAAAAACTTGCTATCAAAAGTTTTTCCCTCGATAGAAGTGATTTTAATATCGGCATCAAATGAACTATAGATTCTTTCCACTAATCCTTCTAAACCATTTATCGCGGATAAAATAATAATCATAGCCGCCACACAGAAAGTGATTCCTGTAATGGAAATCCACGAAATAATATTAATTGCCTGTTGTGATTTTTTGGCAAAAAGATATCTTCTAGCTATGAAACGGGTAAATCCCAAGGAGTAATTAATTAATGATTATTAAAAATTTATTTTATTCTGTCGCTAGTTACCCATTCATCCCAAGTGTGGTCGTAACCTTTGTAGGTTATAAAATAGTTATTGTCTTTTTCTTGCAAAATAATTCCATCATACCAACCAGTATTCCATAGCACTTTTGTGTTTTTTTCATCTCCTGTTTTGATTCTATCATACATCACCCATTCATTCCATGTTTCATCATAGCCATCATATCGTATAAAATAAAAGTCTCCATCTGTTTTTTTTATTTCGGCTTTATACCATTTCTTTTCCCATTGTACTTCCATTTTTGTCAATGAAGAATAATCAGGAGTTTGCATGGCTCGAACAAACTTTTTATGAATAATCTCTTCCTTTTTATCCGAATAATTATAAAACTCAACCGTCACATCATCTAAGTTTAACGCCTTTATTCGTCCCGGTTTCCAATTTCCATCTGACAAAGCATGAACGTATTGATCTATGGTAAATCCATTCTCTGACTTATCTCCTTTCTTTTGTCCTTTCGCCAATTTTTGAACCACCACTTTTGATGCATCCACACTATACGTTGCAAAACCATTTAATTGTCGCTCACGAAATTTCATGGCATCTTTAATTTCAGTTGATAATTCTTTCAATGAGATTTCTCCATTTTTATCTCTATCGCCTTCGCTTTTTCCTCTGAAGTTATCCAAAATTGTTTGCGTATAAGTCCAGTTTCCGGTTGAAATATTAGAAGAAGTTGCCGAACACATCACCACTACTTCTTTCTTTTTTTTAGAAATTTTAAGTCCTTCGTTTAATAATGATCCCGAATAGCAACAATCGGCCATCAAAATAATTCTTTTCCCTTTAAAACTTTTTTTCGCTGTTGTGCTCAAATAAGAAACATCAAATCTCGTTTCCGCTTTTGCTTTCATATCGTAATTACAGAAAAAATATTTTTTTCCGGCTTTTACTCCATGTCCTGCATAATAGAAAATGAAGGTCGAATTTTCATCTCCCTCTTCCATTTTCTTCTTGATATTAGTTTTCATGGATGCTAAAGTGGCCTCTTTATCCAACATCAAAATAATATTATCCTTTGGAACTCCCATTTCGATAAATACATCATAAAGTTCTTGATCTTTTCGGTGATGATCACTAAAAGTCGAAACAGATGGGTCTTCCCATTTTAAAACTCCTGCTATTACAATTTTAGTGTTTTTGGGGTCGAATAAATCCTGACAGAAAGAGTTCAGGCTAATAAATAAGAATAAAAAGAAAAAACTGAACTTTATCATAAATGAACTTTTTCCAAAGTTAATATTTCAATTATATTTGAACAAATGATTTATCGAATAATCGGGATAGGGCTTTTTCTAGTAGTAAACACAGTACTAAGAGCACAAGTGGTAAATACAGCTACAGCAGATACTTCTTCGGGTGAGCATATTGGTAAATTGACTATATCTGGTTATTTGGATACTTAGTACGGCAATAATTTTAATTTATCCGAAAGTAATATTCCTCCCCTTGTTTCCTCTGCTCGAAATAACGAATTCTCAGTGAATTTAGCCTATATCGATTTGCGCTATCAAGATAAAAATTTCAGGGCAAGAATAATGCCTGGATTTGGTTCGTATATGAATGCAAATTATGCAGCTGAACCCACTGGTCTTAATAATTTTGTAGAAGCCCATGCTGGATTTAAATTATTTTCTAAAAAAGATATTTGGATCGATGCAGGAATATTTGGTTCTCCCTATACCAATGAATCTGCTATTAGTAAAGATCATTTGATGTATACTCGCTCTTTAGCACCAGAATATGTTCCGTATTATTTGGCTGGAGCAAAAGTGAGTATTCCCTTATCAAAAAAAATCAATTTCTATTTCTATGCGCTTAATGGATGGCAACAAATAGCCGATATAAATCCACAAAAATCTATTGGTACGCAAGTAGAAATTTCTGTTGATGATAAAAATTTATTAAACTGGAACACTTATTACGGGAATGAAAGAAGTGAGTTGAATCCTAATTTTCGTTTTAGGTATTTCACAGATGTGTATTGGATTCATACGTCAAAAAAAATAGCTATTACCTCTTGCGCTTACTTTGGAATTCAAGAAAAAGAAGTCAATTCTAGCTATGAAATGAAAAACTGGTGGCAGGCCAATTTCATTTTAAAATACAAGTTTTCTGAGAACTATTCCTTATCTGGAAGAGTAGAATACTTTAGTGATGCAGAAAATACAATGATTTCTGTTATGAATAACCAACAAGGTTTTAATTGCTTTGGCTCTGGATTATGCTTCAATTACCATTTTTCTAATCAAGGCATGTTTCGTTTAGAGGCAAGAAATTTCTTAACTAAAGAGTTAAATTACAGAACGGCAGATGGGCAAAACGCTAATTATATGAATTGGATTGTTTCCAATATCACACGCTGGTTTTAATCCACTTAACTTTATTAATTTCTTAATTGACATTGAACCGTTAAAAGTTTGAAACCAGTCAACCCAAAACCCGTTAGATAAGAAATTACCTTGCAGGGTTATGATTTGGGCAAAAAGAATAGGTAAATGGTTTTTGATTGCATTGGCAACGTTCATTTCGTTGTTGCTGATTTTGGCTATAGTCATTTATTTTTGCGAAGATAAAATCAAGGCCTATGCTGTTGCAAGAATCAATCAAAACCTGAATACAGAAATTAAAGTATCTGAAATCGATTTAACAATATGGAGCAGCTTTCCGTATGCTTCGATTGACTTTAAAGATGTTTTGATAATGGATCCGATTACAGTAAATAAATTATCGGACACTATGCTTTATGCAAAAAAATTATCTTTCGAATTTAGTGTTTGGGATATTACCTCTGGGAACTATTCGGTGAAACAAATTCATGTGAAAGATGCTGAGATTAATCTTTACATTGACGAAGAAGGAAATGAAAATTATCATTTTTGGAAAGACTCCAAAGAAAAATCAGACGAGAAATTTGAATTTAATCTAGAAAACGTAATTATTGAGAATACTCAAAT
>JBIPLT010000179.1:0-6397 GCA_044368255.1 Flavobacteriales bacterium | reverse complement strand
TAGATAAAAGTCGTTCACGCGATCAAGGCGGAAGTGGTTTAGGATTAGCTATCGTCAAACATATCATTGAAGCACATGACCAACATATCAATGTGATGAGTACCGCTGGTATTGGCTCGGTGTTTTCTTTTAACCTTCCGAAAGCGAAGCCAAATCATCCCTGATTCTTCCTATTTTCCCCAATAAAAATTAAAAATTTTTCGTTTTTGGAAACCAAGAATGATAGGATTCTGAGAATTTTAGTCGGATTCTTCTGATTAATTTTAAGATGAATTAAAACTTCTACTATGAAAAAATATTTATTATTCCTCTCAGCATGTTTGCCAACTTCATTATTTGCACAAACATTTACCGATGATTTCGAATCCTATACCGTGGGTCAATATATCGGTGCAGCATCACCGCAATGGACCACTTGGAGTGGAACGACCGGAGGAACGGAGGATGTTCAAGTTTCATCTACCAATCCGAACAGTGGAACAAAATCTGTTTATTTCGCTTCAACTGCTGCTGGTGGGGGACCACAAGATGTTGTATTACCCTTTGGAGGAACCTACACAAGCGGTACTTTTAATTATAAAATGTTCATGTTCGTGAACTCTAATAAAGGAGCTTATTTCAATTTCCAAGCAGTAAATCCAATTGGTACAACTTGGGCTTTGGATGTTACTTTTGATAATAGTGGAACAGTTGATTTTACATCTGCTGGCGGAATGTTGTTATCAACTACCTACAATCAAAATGCTTGGTTTGAAATCGAAATCAATGTTGATTTAAATACAAACACCTGGGAATTTTTAATTGATGGAGTTTCTAAAGGTTTTTTTCAAGCAGCACTTGGATCGATTACCTCTTTAGATCTTTTTCCGTTGCAAGGAAATCAGTTTTATGTGGATGATGTAGAATACACTTATACAGCTTTTACACAACCCTCTTTAAATGCATCTGCTTATGGAATTAATAATTTAAGTGGACTAGCAACTCAAGTAGTAACTCCTACTTTGGTAGTTAAAAATTTAGGAGCAACTGCACTTACTTCTTTTGACCTAACATTAGATTATAACGGAAACCAGTATGTAGAAAATGTAACAGGTGTAAACGTTACTACAAATAATACTTATTCTGTTACTCTTGGTTCATCTTTAAATTTAGCTTCTGGAAATAATCAAGCCACACTAACTCTTACCAATATCAATGGTGGCGCAGACAATTATGCGAATGATAATATCAAAACAATTGATATTAATCCAATCATTCCTGCACCTGGCAAAATGGTGGTTGCTGAAGAAGGCACAGGTACTTGGTGTGGATGGTGTCCAAGAGGAGCTGTTTATATGGAAAGTCTTACTGCAAAATATCCTGGGTTCTTAGTTCCAATCGCAGTTCATAATGCCGATCCAATGACGGTTACTGATTACGATGCAGGAATAGGAGCTTTGGTTTCAGGTTATCCAAGTGCATTGGTAGATCGTGGTCCAGAAATAGATCCATCATTAATAGAGCCAGATTTTCTCGATAGAATAGTAACAACTCCAGTTACCTTAATTGAAAACGGAGCTTTATACAATACTTCTACTAGAGAACTGCAAGTTTCCATTACTACCACTTTTCCTGTAGGATCTACAGGCGTGTATAAAGTAGCTTGTGTTTTGACAGAAAATGCAGTGACAGGAACAACATCCAGTTATAATCAAACCAATTATTATGCTGGTGGATCGAATGGAGTAATGGGAGGATATGAAATTCTTGCTGATCCTGTTCCCGCTGCTCAAATGGTTTATGACTATGTTGCCCGCGTAATCAGCCCTGGGTTTGCTGGGTTAACAAATAGTTATCCAACTTCTACTTCTGCTGGACAATTTTTTACGCATAATTTTACCTATACTTTACCATCTGCTTGGGATGAAAATGAAATTCATATTGTTGGAATGGTAATTAATTCTACTGGAATAATTGATAATGCAGATTATACTACCATTCCTGAAGCTGTTGCTAATAATTTTGACATTGGAACATTAGTAAGCACGAATGAAATTCAATTTTCTCCAGATGCAAATATTCAGATTTATCCAAATCCAGCAAGTGATATGACGAATATTTATCTTGAATTGAAAGGCGAAACCGAAGTAATAATTGAAATTTATTCAATAGATGGCAAATTGATTGCTTCTAAAAATTATGGTTCATTAATGGGAACTTATAACTTCCCGGTAGTAATGAGTCAGTGGGACAATGGAATTTATACCGCTCGAATTACAACGGGTAATACAATCATCAACAAGCAAATCGTTAAGCAATAATCTTTTTCATCTTTTATTTTAGCCCTGGGGAAACTTTTTCTCAGGGCTTTTTCTTTTTCAGATGGCTTGTTTGATAACTATTAGTGGGCTACAGCTGTTACCTTCTTCAAATTTTGTAGTTTTATATTTATCAATTCATTTTTATGAGAGTTCTGCTTTTTATATTGGTTTTCTTCACCTTTAGTTCTTCTTTATCCGCACAAGAAAGTAAACGCGCTCGAAAGCAACGTACGGGAAGAAAAAACACTGAATTAGTAGATTTTTCGGGACGATACAAATTAAGCGGATGGCATTTCGCTCCTGGTGTCGATTACACTCTTACACGTTTTAAAAATACCGAAGAAACATTAATTGACCGTAACGATACTTTGTATAACGCCACTTTTGATCCCAATGGAAAATTCGGTTTGTATTTGGAAGTGGGGCGTTACCGACTTTTTAAATACGGACGACTTTTCAACTATATGGATTATTCATTAGCCTACAAAGCCATTAAAGGAACCGAATCTTATGAAGGAACGATGATGACAGAAAGTACATCAACCATTTTGGCCACTACTGGAAGTGATGCTATTTTCAAACATAAATATTTATTAGCTAATGTAAATTTCAACAATATAAAACAGTTAGGAAGTTATAGTTTCCTTCAAAATAGTTTAGGTTTTAATGTTGATTATCGATTCAGTGATAAACGCACCAATCATGATTATATCATTGGCCAAACTCAAGCCGACCCTTCTCGATTATTAGCGCAATTGCATTATAAAATTGGATTTGGATATAAATTGAATGAACGTTGGTTTATTATTCCCACTCTTGAAACACCCATTTTAAATTTATTTCAATGGGATAAATTCAAATCTACTGATCCCATGTTCAGCAGTCGCTACCGTCCAATTATTTTAACCATTCGATTGGCTTGGTTGAGAAAAGTAGGCCCAGGTGATTGTTTAACTCCAAATGTGCCGGGAGAACGCGACAAACAAAAAGCGTTTGACCAAGAGCGATAATTTTTATCTATTTCTCCAGTGAAAAACAAAAATCTGACCATTATTTTTCTTTCTTTAACGATAGTTGTTTTAACCATTTTCAATATTTTTTCTTGGCAAAAGAATAATGAAAACGAGAGTACCATTTTAAATTTGAAGAATGAAATAGAGAAATTAAATGATGATTATTTGACTCTAGATGCTAATCTCGTTAGTCTAAATGATCTTAACATTATTTTAGCCAATGAACTCGAAGTGTTTCGAAATCCTGATAACAAAATATTTTTTTTAAACGGAATTCATCTCTTAGCAAAAGAGTCAAAAGCAATTCTTATTTGGAATAAAAAAGATAAAACCATCCTTTTCTCCAGCGAAGGTCTTCCAAAAGTTTCAGAAAAAACACACTATCAGCTTTGGGCATTGAGAAATGGAAAATTTTTTCCGATAATCGCTTTGCCTCGAATTTTGAGTGGCAATTTTATAAAATTAGAGCTCACCACTGAGTGGGCAGATGGATTCATAATTACCCTCGAAGAATCAGGTGCATTAAATGATTTGAATCCTTCTGAAACTTATCTTTCAGGAAGTCTTTAATTTACGGTTAAAGAAATTTCATTAAAGGTATTTTCTCATCTCCTATTTAACCTTACCTTTACGATTATTGTTTTACCTATGATAATCAAACCACATTCTCTAAAAGATCTTGCAGCCCTAATTGGTTGTAAATTTTCTGGCCCCGAAAATCACTTTATTTCCGGCATCAACGAAATTCATATGGTTGTTCCTGGTGATTTGGTTTTTGTAGATCATGCCAAGTATTATGATAAAGCATTAAATTCAGCAGCAACCACCATTCTTATCAATAAAGAAGTGGATTGTCCAGACGGAAAAGCATTGATTTTTTCAGAAGATCCTTGTCGTGATTTTAATAAACTCACTTTGCATTTCTCTCCTGTAACCACACAATCTTCTCCAATAGGAACTAATACAAAAATTGCTTCATCCGCTATTATTTATCCCAATGTTACCATTGGTAATAACGTATCCATCGGTGAACGCACTACCATTTTTCCTGGTGCCGTGATTTATGAAAATTGCGTGATTGGAAATGATGTGATCATTCACGCTAATGTGGTGATTGGTGGTCATGCTTTCTATTATAAAAAACGTAACGAGAGTTATGATAAAATGCACACCTGCGGTAGAGTATGGGTGCAAGATAAAGTAGAAATTGGAGCAGGAACCACTATTGATAGAGGAATTACAGGCGATACTACCATTGGCGAAGGAACAAAAATTGATAATCACGTTCACATTGGTCATGATTCTATCATTGGTAAAAATTGTTTATTTGCAGCGCAAGTTGGAATTGCAGGTTGTGTGATTATTGAAGATAATGTTACACTCTGGGGACAGGTTGGAGTAGTGAGTGGAATTACCATTGGAAAAGGTGCAGTAGTGCAAGGGCAATCAGGCGTTGGAAAAACCTTAGAAGGCGGAAAAACTTATTTCGGCTCTCCATGCGAAGAAGGAAGAGCGAAATTCAGAGAACTACATGCCTTGAAACAATTACCAGAACTCATTGATAAAATGAATCAAGTTTCGAGAGCCTCAACAACAGAATCATGAGTGATAGTTCAAAACTAAATAAGCTCCACGAAAAATTATCTCAACGTGATTTTAAACTTACCGCCTTGCTCGACATTACGCGTGCAATCAATAATAATTATTCGGTAGATAAATTATTGGAGATTTATAAATACATCATTAAAGAACAACTAGAAATTACCAAATTAATTTTGTTGGCGCACGATAATGATGGTTGGCACATTTTGCAAAAGTATGGGCACAAAGGATCGATAAAAGAAATCTCAGTAGATAGAGATTTAGGCAGAATTAAAGATATTACCGTAATCGAATCTTCTTCTAAAACATATTTGAATTCGTTTGATGTGGTGATTCCCGTTTTTCACAAAGACATGCCGCTTGCTTATCTTCTCATTGGAGATTTGAACGAAAATGAAGAAGGAATTAGCCCTACCGTTAAGCACATGAATTTTATTCAAACGCTAACGAATATTATTGTTGTTGCTATTGAAAATAAACGACTGGCAAAAGATAATATTCGTCAGGAGGTAGTAAAAAAAGAATTACAGCTCGCTGCCGAAATGCAAGCCCTTTTATTGCCCAATAATCTTCCCATCAATAAAGATTTGGAGATGGCAGCAAAATATGTGGCGCATCATTCGGTGGGTGGAGATTATTATGATTTCATTGAACTTAATCATACCGAATTTGTTTTTTGTGTAGCCGATGTTTCTGGAAAAGGAATTTCTGCAGCATTGTTGATGTCAAATTTCCAAGCGAATTTAAGAGCTATCATCAAATACACCGATTTCAGTTTACCCAAACTAATTGAAGAATTAAATACTTCGGTGATCCATTCTGCCAAGGGAGAAAGATTCATCACGCTTTTTATTGCTCGTTATAATATCATTACCCGTAAATTGAAATACATCAATGCCGGACATAATCATCCCATTCTTTCCAATGGAAAAGAAGCCAGATTTTTGTCGTCAGGTTGCACGGGAATTGGAATGGTAGATGTGATTCCATCTATTGAGGAGGAAGAAGTTTTTGTTCCGCCCAATAGCACGTTGGTTTCTTATACCGATGGATTGGTTGAGGTAGAAAATGATAAAAATGATCCTTTTTCATTGGAGAATTTAACGAACGTAATTAATCGTTACCACAATATGCCAATGAAAGAATTAAACGAAAGATTATTCAAAGCTGTAGAAGAGCATAAAGGTGATAATCCATTTATGGATGATACAGCTATATTGAGTCTTAGAATATTTTAATTATTTAATGTTTAAAGTTCAAAGTTGCGGAGTGTTTGTTGTTATTAGTGTAACTAGTTACTCCATCCCCTCTGATTAATTTCTTAATTAAACCTTAAACTTTGAACTTTCTTCTTCTCCCCTTGAATAATATATATCAATCGCTACAATCATCGCAGTAAATCCCCAAAAAGGAATCGAAGCTTTATCCGTATCTAAATAATTATTCAATACACCATGCGTATAATAAGTAATCAATCCCGCA
>JBIPLT010000178.1:0-6418 GCA_044368255.1 Flavobacteriales bacterium | reverse complement strand
GAACAGGAAATATTTCTGAAACATTAGTGAATACAACTACTGCTCCATTAGTAGTAACTTATACTATTACTCCAAGCTTTAATGGTTGTGCTGGAACGCCTGTTACGTATTCGGTAACGGTAGATATGATTCAAATTACAATGGGAGCAGATCAAGAAATAAATTGCGCCAATACAACAGTCACGATTAATGGATCATCAACAACCAGTGGAGTAAGCTATGCTTGGACAAATGCAGGCGGTTCACCAGCAGGAACAAGTCCAGGAAATAGTTCTACTGTTGTCAATTCAGGTGGAATTTATACCTTAACAGTTACAAATCCTTTGAGCGGATGTTCGGTTTCAGGAACTCTAAATGTAAATGTTGCCTCTTCTGTTCCTAATATTACAATGGGAGCAGACCAAGAATTAAATTGCTTGACCTCTACAGTTACCATCAATGGTTCTACAACAGTTACTAATCCTTCTTATTCTTGGACAGATGCATTTTCTAATCCAGCAGGAACAACTCCAACGAGTGCTTCAACAGCCGTTGCAACAGTAGGAATTTACACTCTTACTATTACTGATTTGGATAATGGTTGTTCTATTACTGGAACAGTAAACGTAACCTTAAATCTAGATCCTATTTCAGTAGCTGGCAATGATACCACATTAACGTGTTCCGTTACTTCCATTCAATTGGATGCAACTGGATCTTCGGTTGGTTCTTCATTTAGTTATTTATGGACAGGTCCATCAGTGGTAAGTGGTGGAACAACTTTAACGCCTACTATTGACGAACCTGGAACCTATACTATAACTGTTACGGATGCTAATACAGGTTGTGTTTCTTCGCAAGATTTAATAGTTTCAATTGATACCGTTGCTCCAATTGCAAATGCGATAGCCACACAAAATATTGATTGTAACAATGCTCAAATTACTATTGATGGATCAAGTAGTACAGGAAATAATTTACAATACGCTTGGACAGGTTCAGGGATTGTTAGTGGAGCAAACACATCGTCTCCATTGGTAAATCAGGCTGGAAACTATGACTTACTTTTAACGAGCACCGCAAATGGTTGTACAGATAATTTTACGGTTACAGTTATTGTTGATACTATTGCACCCATCATTACAACAGGAAATGATACCACTTTTAATTGTGGAGTAGTGAATGTAGTTTTAGATGTGACCAATGTAAATGGTGCCACTTATCTATGGTCAGGCAATGGAATTGTTTCAGGTGGAAATACAAGCAGTGTAACGGTCAATCAAAGTGGAACTTATTCTGTAACGGTAACAGGTGCGAATGGATGTTCCTCAACGGATGCTATTACTATTTCCTTTGGAACAGGACCAAATGCTGCTTTTACTTTAACGCCAAATTCCGGTCAAGTTCCGTTAGTGGTTTCTACAGATAATAATTCGACAGGAAATGGATTATCTTATTTATGGAATTTTGATAATGGTTCAACTTCTACAGCTATCGATACTTCTACAACTTATACTCTGGGAGGAACCTACGATGTTGTTTTAGTGGTTGTAGATTCGTTTGGTTGTAGAGATACAGCCAGCATACAAATCACTTTAGATAACTCTGATTTGGATATTCCCAACGGATTTACTCCGAATGGCGATATGATTAATGATGTTTTTCAAATTTTAGGACTTGAGCAATATCCAGAAAATAAAATCACTATTTTTAATCGTTGGGGTGAATTAGTATTTACTGCCGAGCCTTATTTGAGTGATTGGGACGGAAGATGTAATAATCCAACTTTAGTTCTTACGGGAGATAAAGTAGTAGATGGAACTTATTTCTTTGTATTAGATTTAGGAAATGGAACGCCTGCTATTAACGGATATATAGAAATGAAATCAAGATAATGATGAACCGCGAAGCACTCATGAATTTAATAAAAATAACTCAAATGAGTAAGAAACTATTAGTGATACTAATCATTTTGCTTTCATCGAAAACAATGATGGCCCAAAATCAAATTAATTTGGGGCAATACATGATTCATCAACCCTTTATTAATCCGGCTGCGGTGGGGAGTTATCAAAATCTAACTTTTGCGGCAGTTTATAGAGCACAATGGACTCAATTTACGGGAGCGCCCGTTACCCAAGGTTTGAATATAATTGCACCATTAAAAAAACTAAAACATACACTTGGTTTAAATATTTATCATGATGTAATTGGAATAAATAACAATACAGAAATTTCACTTGCTTATGCTTATACCTCTCGAATTGGAAGAAATAGTTTTCTTTGCTTTGGCTTAGGAGCAAGTGTTGATCTTTTGAAAAGCGATTATAATTTATTATATACCATTACACCAGAAGATCCTTTGTTTGTTTCCAACACCGGTGTCACACCTTTGCCCGATTTTAAATTTGGAATTTATTTTTTCAAATCAAAATTTTATGCTGGATTTTCATTGCCTAATTTGCTAAATAATCAAATTGAATTTACCACCGATGGAGCTTCTGTTGGAAAAACAGAGTTTAGTGCCGAAAATTTACATTATCATTTTCATACAGGATATTCCTTTTTATTAAATGAAAAATTTGATTTAAATGCATCCACATTACTAAAGCAAGTTTCTGGCTCTCCATTACAAGTTGATGGAAATTTACAATTGATGTACAAGAAAACATTTGGAATGGGTGTTTCCTACAGAACGAGTAAAGAAATTATCGGGATTCTTTCTTACAATATAAATACAATGTTTAAGTTTTCCTATGCATATGAATTCAATACAGGATTATTAGGTAATTATTCGAATGGTTCGCATGAAATTATGCTGATTTATTCTATTAAGCCACCCAAAGAAACAGTTGTATCTATTCCAAGATTTTAAATCATTTTCAAATGAAAAAAATACTTTTTTGGCTACTATTTTTTGGTCTATTTTCCAATAACTCTTATTCACAAAGAAGTCACTTGGAAGAAGGCGATGAATATTTTCATAAACGCTATTATCGCGAAGCGATTCAAGAATATGAATTGGCCTTGCAAGAAAAAATTGTAGTTAAAAAATACTACATGACAGAGCGAGTAGCTAAAACCTATTTCATGCTTTTTGATTATGAAAATGCTTTGACATGGTATCAAAAATTAGTAGAATTTAAGGAAGAAAATGCTGCTGAAAATATTATAACACTTGCAAGAATTCAAATGAATTTAGAGCAATATACAGAGGCCAAAATCAATTTTAAATTATACAGTGAAAGAATAAATGATTCAACAAAAGCAAATGAATACAACCGTTGGTGTGATTGGGCTATTCAAAACAAAGACAGTGTATACAAATACAATGTTCACAAAACCGAAATTGAAACGGGTAGTCGTAGCATGGGAATTGCTTATTATCAAAATGGATTAGTTTTTTCAAAACCGCAAATTCAAGATTACAAAACCAAAACAGCATTTTATGATTTGGCTTATTTGAAATGCATAGACAGTATTAAATTTGATTCAGCACTTACTTTAAAAGGAGAGCAATTGAATCGCTCTTTTTATGAAGGAACGCCTTGTTTTTCTGTCGATGGCAAAACATTATACTATACTGGAAATTCAACCACCAGTACCAAATACAGAGATAAAAAAGCAGATAAACTGAACTTGAGTAAAGACGGAATCAATATTCTTAAAATATTTTCATCTACTTTAACCAATGATACATGGTCGGCACCAGTTGAATTAGGAATTAATAGCAATCAATTTGATTGTGTTTTTCCATTCTTAGCCAACGATCAAAAAACACTTTATTTTGCCTCTAATAGGCCGGGCGGTTTTGGTGGATATGATTTATATAAAAGTACCTCCTCCGGTAATAATGTATGGTCAATCCCCGAAAATTTAGGAAGTAAAGTAAACTCCTCTTTTGATGAAATGTATCCGTATATTTTAAACGACACGCTTTATTTCTCCAGCAAAGGACATGATGGATTTGGTGGCGCAGATATTTATTTCTCCAAATTAGAAAATGGAAAAGCGAACGGAATTCAAAATTTAGGTAAACCGTTTAATTCATCCAAAGATGATTTTTCATTGATAGGAAAGAGAGAAGACGGATTATTTACCGGCTATTTTTCATCTAACCGTGAGGGAACTCATGGTTATGATCATATTTATTTCTTCCGTCAACATAAAAAACCATTGTTACAAGATACCATCATTGGAGTGGCAAAAAATAAAATTACTTTAGTTCCAATTAAAGATGTAAAGATTGTATTATACAAAAAAGAAGAAAATGATTCAACTATTGCTTCCGAACAAACTACTCCTAGTACAGGTTCTGTAGAATTGATTTTAGATAAAAAAACAGAATATACAGTGACTTTTGAGGCTCCAGGGTTTCAGAAAAAAACAGTTGAAATTCCTGCAGAGAACAGAGAAAATGTATTGGCTTTATTTGGAGATTTACAATTGGATCCAGTAATTGAAAAGAATTCCATTATACAAATTCGCAATATTTATTTTGATTTTGATAAAGCTACTATTCGTGAAGAATCATTTAAAATTTTAGCACAAATCATCATTTTCCTCAATGAGAACCCAAACATTAGAGTAGAATTAAGTGCGCATACGGATGCACGTGGTAGCGATGCTTATAACTTAAAATTATCCCAGAAAAGAGCCGAATCAACTGTGAATTATTTAGTGGAAAGAGGAATTGATCCTGCTAGATTGGTGCCTAAGGGATATGGCGAAAAGAAAATACAGAATCAGTGTAAAAATGGCGTTAAATGTTCAGAAGAAGAACACGAAATGAACCGTAGGGTGGAGTTAAAGGTGTTGTAAATTCAGATAAAAATAGAGTGTAAATGGGGAAATGAATGATTTAAAGTTTGTTACCCCATTTTTTTTTGTTCCGCCATTTCCCATCTTATTACTAATTTAGTACCATAATTTAAGTACTATGGAATTCATCATTTACCAACTTAATGGCTCAGTTGCCGTTATCACACTCAATCGCCCCGAAAAATACAATAGTTTTAATCGTCCGATGTCTTTAAGCTTGCAAGAAGCGTTGGACAAAGCTGCGAAGGAAAAAGCATGTAGAGCGATTCTTTTGCGCGCCGAGGGAAAAGCATTTTGTGCTGGACAAGATTTGGCAGAAGCTCTAGATCCAAATGGTCCAGGAATTGAAAGAATAGTAGAGGAACACTATAATCAGATTATTTTAAGAATGCGTCATATCGAAAAACCGATTGTAGTGGCCGTAAATGGCGTTGCAGCGGGTGCAGGAGCCAACATCGCCCTTGCCGGTGATGTGGTGATGGCCGGAAAATCTTCAGCGTTCTTACAAGCATTTTCTAAAATTGGATTGATTCCCGATAGCGGAGGAACATTTTATTTACCAAGATTAATTGGTTTCGGAAAAGCATCTGCTTTAATGATGCTCGGAGATAAAATCTCAGGTGAAGAAGCCGAAAAAATGGGAATGATTTATCGTGTTTGCGACGATGAGAAATTAAATGACGAGGCATTGGCGGTGGCGCAACAATTAGCCGAATTACCAACCGTAGCCATTGGATTGACAAAAAAATTATTGAATACAAGTATGACCAATAATATCGAACAACAACTTCGTGAAGAAGGAAAAGTTCAAGTTATTGCTGCAAATTCTAAAGATCATAAAGAAGGAATCAAAGCCTTTTTAGAAAAACGTAAACCGGTTTTTACAGGAGAATAATATGAGTAAAGAAATTATTGGCGTTTGTGGCGCAGGGGCCATGGGAAGTGGAATTGCACAAGTAGCATCCACATTCGGACATTCCGTTATTGTTTTTGATAATTTTCCAGGTGCAATTGATAAATCAAAAAAAGGAATTGAATCGGGATTAGCAAAATTGGTAGAGAAACAAAAAATCTCCAATGAAGAATCGGCTAGAATTTTATCGGGAATTAAATTCACAGATAAACTAACAGATCTTTCTTCTTCGAATTTAATCATCGAAGCAGTTATTGAAGATTTAGAAATAAAAAAGAAATTATTTTCAGAATTGGAGTTGATTGTAAGTAATGATTGTATTCTTGCTTCTAACACATCTTCACTTTCTATTGCATCGATTTCTGCAGCCTGTAAAAATAAATCTCGAGTAATCGGAATTCATTTTTTTAATCCCGTTCCTTTGATGCCGCTGGTAGAAATTATTCCATCTATTACCACAGAAAATTCTACCACCCAAAAATCAAAAGCGATTATTGATTCTTGGAAAAAAGTAACAGTGGTTACCAAAGATACTCCTGGTTTTATTGTCAATAGAGTAGCGCGACCTTTCTACAGTGAATCGATTCGTATTTACGAAGAAGGTTATGCCGATTTTGCAACCATCGATTGGGCATTGAAAGAATATGGAGGATTTAAAATGGGACCATTTGAATTAATGGATTTCATTGGAAGTGATGTAAATTA
>JBIPLT010000387.1:0-6419 GCA_044368255.1 Flavobacteriales bacterium | reverse complement strand
ACGTTGTTCCCGCAACAGAAGTAGAAGGCGTATAAGTTGCGGTTTGCGCTCCATTTGAAGTTCCTAAGTTGGTTCCACCTGAATTAGAATTAATCGTATTGCTAAACCATTGATAAGTCAAGGCAGGTGTGCCATTTGCTCCCGTAACCGATAAACTCGAGGGAGTGCCTCCAACACAAAGTGTTTGCGTTGACAATGGTTGCGCTGAAATAGAAGGGTCTGCGGCTATCGATACTGAAGTTGTTGCAGAAGTAGAACAACCGTTTGGATAATTTACATTTACGGTGTACGTTCCTGCACTGGCAGTTACAACAGAACTAACAATAGGATCGTTTGAAGAAGATGTAAAACCATTTGGACCTGACCAAGAATAGGTTGGTGTTGCCGCGAAGTTAAGCGTTACATTTTGAAAGTTTCCGGCATCGCCTCCTACTACATCTCTAATACGTAACACCCATATACCATCTGCAGGGCCAGTAAAATTGCTGAAAGGCTGTTCTGGTTGGAATGTTCCAGTAAATGGCGCTGTACCGGCAGTAATGGAAGTTCCTGTGGTACTAAATAACGTATTCGTATAATTATCTCCAGAACCTCCATTACCAGTACTTAATTCAATTGTTGCGCCACTTGGAGAAGTAAGATAAATATTTAAATCTGAATTCCATGTATGAGTTAAGTTAAGAAGTACGGTACTTAATTGATTGGCATTAAAACCTGTTCCAGCAACATTAATTACGCGGTTTACCCACTGTAAATCTGGAATTGCAAAGCCCGTATTGTTTGTAACCGAATAAGTGGTAGGAGCATCGCTATTGGTCAATTGCACATTACCACCTACACAAACAGGAGATGAATTTGTGGCTGTTGGACTTATTAAAGTCTCGCACTTTGATCTTACTCTGATGGTGAATCCACCCTGTGAAGCTGAGCCAGCTCCTGTACTAAACACTCTAATGAAATAGGGTTGCCCAATAGTCAAGGTATTTATATAAAGTGCCTCGGGTCCGGAGAAAAAGTCGATACAACCCATTTGAGTAAGTGCCCCGCAGGTTCCTGAAAATACTTGAATAACACCATCAAAATTACCTTGTGGCAACAATTCAAAAAGATGCTCAGTTTCACTTGCCGTGAATGAGTACCACACATCATCATCAGCAGTACCCGAACAAACCGCAGGCATTCCTGGAGATGCAGTTGCGCAGCCGGTACTTCCGCTCGTTGCAACGCCAACAGTAAGAGGAATAGTAGTTACACATTCATCATTGCCCGGAGTGGTAGGGAATGAGGTAGTGATAATGGAAGTTGAAGTTGCTGTACTGGCTGAAACGCATGTTAGTGTTGTGGTCATAACACAATAAACCAAATCTGCATTTTGAGGTGCATTAACTGTATAGGTTGCAGATGTGCTTGACTGAACCAAAACACCATTCAGGTACCATTGGTAAGTAGGAGTTGTACCACCATTTGTTGGAGTTGCTGTATAAGTTATAGGACTTGGAGCTACACCGCAAAAAATTGTATTTGTAGAAGATAACGCAACTGAAGGTGTTACAGGTGTATTAATTGTTACAACAGCACTTCCTTGTGAACCCCAGCAACCTGAAGCAGATCTCGACCTAAAATAATAAGTACCGGAAGTAGTGATCGTTTCTGAAGAAGATGCAGTTGTTGTTGATGTGCCTGCAGATGTTGTTCCTTGAAAATAAATTGTTCCACCAGTTCCGCCACTTGCAGTTAAAGTAGTGCTACCACAAAACGTTCCGGAAGCTGGAGTAACGGTAACGGCAGTAGGTATATTATCAATAGTTACTAGGACAGCATCAGTTGAGGAACAGCCATTTACTGTAGAGGTAAGCGTATATGTTGTTGTTGAAGCAGGTGTAGCAACCGGATTAAGAATTGTTGTTGATGATAGACCAGTAGCCGGTGACCAAGAAACTGTCATGGAAGGCTGGGTGGTAATTTCTATCGACCAAGAACCAACAGTACCTTGGTCTCCACCCGTATCGTCAAAAAAGTAAAGACTCCATGTGCCATTAGGATTCGTTCCTACAAAGTTATTCAAATTAGCGCTGTTTACGGCCGATGGTGTACCGGTTCCGTTGTAAGCACCACCGTTGACTACTCCATAAGTTCCGGAGGCGGGGAAACCAGTCAATGGAAGTGCTGTCGAACCAATTTGGAAGGTATAATTACGAGCCGTAACTCCTCCAGATCCGCCAATTGCATCTGTAAAAATAATAGAGTGTGCGCCTGTTGGACCAAATAATACAGCATCAATATCATCCGGCCAAGTGTGGCTAAGATTAGTTACAGTAAGTTTAATATTAGAAATTGTACCACTCAATCCACTAACGCTTACCGTGCTAGGATACGGTGTAGAATTTCCAGATGCATTGATCGTAAGACCCGCTCCATTATAAGTATTCACAACAGGTGCAACTGGATTGGTCGCACTACCATTCAATGTAACCCCACTTCCCGCACAAACATTTACATCAGAACCTGCATTTACAGTTGGTGCGGCATTAACCGTAACCGCAAAATTTGCAGATACTGTACCGTTACCGCAGGAATTAGAACCTTGAACACTTATATTTCCTGAAGTTGCAGAACCACTATAGTTAACCGTAATGCTATTCGTATTTGCACCTGATGCTATGCTTGCACCTGTGGGAAGATTCCAGGTATAACCAGTAGCACCTGCTATGGAAGCAACTGAATAACTTACCGCAGATTGCCCCTGGCAAACACTCGCTGTACCAACTATTGTTCCGGCCGCAGAAGGAAGAGGATTTACGATAATTGTTCCTGTTGCTGTATTTGTTCCACCAACACACCCGCCAGTCATTGTTACCGTATAATTAAAAGTACCACTTGCTATTGGTGTGCCGCTGATTGTAACCACGTTCCCCGCCCAGCCTCCTGAAACTCCTGCAGGTAAACCGGTAACGCTAGCTCCTGTTGCACCCGTTGTGGAATAAGTAATATTCGTAATTGCCGAATTTATACATTTCGTTTGTGCATTAGTGCCAACTGCGGATGTTAAGGATATGGAGTTACTTGTATTTACTGTTAAAGCCTGCTGGGCCGTTTTTGTACCACCACAACCGCCTGTGATTGTATAAACTATGTTGGTTGAACCTGAAGCAACTGCAGTTACCAAACCTGATGAAGCATTCACTGTTGCAACAGCCGTATTACTACTTGACCATGCACCTGAACCTCCACTCAAAACAACTGTATTTGCAGTATATGTTGCGGTACCGGAGGTACACAATGGTGAGGTTCCAGAAACAGACCCAATAGAAGCTATAGGGTTTACGATTATCGTTCCCGTTGCGCTTACTGATCCGCACCCACCTGTTAACGGGATGCTGTAACTAAAGGTGCCACTTGCAGAGGGAGTACCACTGATGGTTATGGTATTCGAAGCCCAAGATGCAGTAACATTAGCTGGTAAACCTATTGCAGCACCAATACCGGTTGCGCCTGCAGTGGTGTGCGTAATACTTAATAGAGCAGTGTTAATACATAAGGTTGGACTTGAGCTTGCTGCTCCCACTGTCATTCCTGGGGTTACAGTGATTGCACCTGATGCATTACTCGTTACCGAGCCACAGGGACTAACTCCCGACACAACACATTTGTAATATAAAGTACCTAATATTGTATTAGGCGGTGTAAAAGTTGCCAGATTAGCTCCAGCAACATTTGTGTAGGTGCCACTGACAGTTGTTGATGACTGCCATTGGTATGATGGATTTGTGCCCGAAGCAGTTACACTTAATGCAGAAAACGCAGTTCCATTTTGACATGTAGATTGTGCCGTTGTTGAAGGCTGACCTGTAATTGAAACTGGGGTATTAATAGTTACAACAGCCGATCCCTCAGGGCCCCAACAGCCAGCTGCAGAACGAGCTCTAAAATAATAAGTTCCACTTGAAGAAACCGTTTGTGAACTTGAAAGTGTAGCTGTGCTAGTACCATTTGATGTGGTATTTTGCCAGTATATTGTCCCACCTGCACCTCCTGAAGCCGTTAAAGTAGCAGAAGAACAAAACGTGCCACCACCAGAAACAGAAACTAAAGACGGAGAACTAACCGTTAATGCTTGTTGTGCCGATACGGTTCCTCCACAACCTCCCGTTATTGTATATACAATATTGCATGTGCCAGCGGCAACTGCAGTTACAACACCGGTGGATGAGTTAACTGTAGCTACAGCAGAATTACTGCTAGACCATGCTCCTGAACCTCCGCTCAACACAACAGAATTTGCAGAATACGTAGCAGTAGCCAAAGCACACAGTGGAGTTGTTCCAGATACTGAAGCTATAGAGGCTGATGGGTTTACTGTAATTGTCCCTGTTGCACTCACTGTTCCACAACCTCCCGTTAATGGAATTGAATAAGTAAATGTACCAGTAGCTGATGGTGTTCCGCTTATGGTTATTGTATTAGCAGAAAAAGTAGCACTTACACCAGCTGGCAAACCATTGGCTCCGCTTACTCCTGAGTTGCTTATTCCTGAAGCACCAGTTGTGGAGTGGGTTATATTCGTCAATGCGCTGTTTACACACAGCGTAGGAGTAGAGGACGCGGAACCGGTTGTATTTAAGGTATTTATGGTTATATTAGAAGAGTTTATATTGGCAATATTATAGGTATTACTACTGATCACTCTTACTCTATAACCTGTTCCCGCTGTTGCACCTGCCGGTATAGTAGCACTTATAGTGCCCGAAGTTGTACTTGATAATGTACCTATGTTAGTTGGAGAAGCGAAACTGCCAGAGGCATTTGATAGTTGTGCGGTAAAAACATTACCGGCTGGAAAAGTTCCTGAAATTGTGTAGGGTATAGAAATTGACGCCCCAGCACAATAGGAAAGCGGATTTATTGTACCGATACTGGTTGCTCTTGGGGTATATCTGTAGATTTTACCGTTTGTATGACGTCCAGGCGTTCCATTTGAACTGAATGATCCTAATGTTGTAGCTTGAGTTGAATTATTTGCGGTTCCAGCCGAACTAGAATTGACTGAAACAGATGTTGAATTTAATCTATTAAGAACATTGGAGGCGAATGTATTATTAGGGCCTCTTAATCCTACTTGTGCGGTGTATGCGGTAGTTGCAGTTGATGTTCCAATAGCCATTCCAGATGGACCATAGATAATATCAATAACATTGTTTGCCTCCTTTATTCTGATCTGAAAATCAAGATATGGAGCTATGGTTGTGCTTAAATTGTAGGCGACCCTAAAGTTTTTCCATTGGATAACAACTTCGCGGTTTGGGGCGGTCCCGACCGTTTCCCACCTCAGGGTTCCTGTCCGACCACCAATATTAAAAAGCGCGTTCAAATCCCTTCCCCATGCAGAAATGGCTCCGGAATAGGTTGCAGTGCTACTTATCGGTATATAAACATTTCCAGCGGGTGCGGTTGCTCCAAAAGTAATATAACCATTAGAATTTATATTGAATGAGGTATATCCTACTCCATTGAAGGTAAATGTGAAAGGCATTCCTGTTACTGCATACACATTATCGTCAAGAGAAGGGGCCCCTACAGCATTTCCAGTTGCAGTACCCAATAGCGTTCCACCTGTAATTTCAGTGTAAGTACCGGTTGTTTGCTGAAACGAATAAGTAGTAGCAACCTGCCCCCAAACCTTCTCACTCCCCATCATCATCACCACTACACTTAAAAACACAACCACACCCCGCATGGCCTTTCGCCATAAAGATGCTTGTAAATTGCTGCTATGTTGTGATGATCGGATCATTTATTGGAAAAGGATTAAATCGCGTTGATAAAAAACCTGAAGAAATTTCGCGTCAGAGAGTTTGCATTTTATAACTGGAAAAATGCTAGTTGACCTATGAATTTTGGCGGAAAGTAAATGTATTTTCATTCGCGAAATTTTTAATTACTAGTGCAAAAATCATAGATTATCACCCAATAAATATACGATAATTTTTGAACCTACAATGAAAATACAACTAATTTTTTTGGATTGTGAAAATAAAGCGCTTTGTTGGTTTCGATGAATTGTTTTTTTTATGCGATGAGGGGATAAATAAAGCCACTGAATTTTAAGCATTTTAGCTTTTTATACCGATGTGACATTTAAAATAGTTCAATCCTGTTTTATTATTTAAGTTGTAACTAAATGCTCAATCTGTATTAACTGTTGTATTTTTAATAAAGACAAAAGAAAATAGATTATAGAGGTTAACCCCTCTGTCTCGAAGACTCGACATCTCCCCTAGGATAAGGGGAGAATTACCTTATTCATTCAAAAACTAAGTGTCAATCTGTATTAACTGTTGTATTTTTAATAAAGACAAAAGAAAATAGATTATAGAGGTTAACCCCTCTGTCTCGAAGACTCGACATCTCCCCTATGATAA
>JBIPLT010000177.1:0-6480 GCA_044368255.1 Flavobacteriales bacterium | reverse complement strand
AGAAACAATAGAGAGAATACTAAATGACATGAAATAATACAATCCTGGCAAAATACGAGCATCGGTTTGAATTTGATCACTCATATTTTGAAAAGCGAGAAAAGCCAAAAACAGCGCCACAACAAATACATCAGCCATACTCCATTTTCCTAATTTATGAATGATTAATTTCATTAAATAAAAACGATGAGTAGATGGAAAAGCCATGGATATAAATGAAATAATTAATTTAATAATTGGAAATAAAATACTAAAAAGAAGTAGTGCTATACCCACCGTATAATTTTTTGCGGTAAATAAAATATAAATAAGATCTACTACCGATTTGCATTGATACTGGAAATAAAATTTACCTTCCAATTCAGGTGAAATATCAACATCCTTTTTCCAAAAATAAAGATCTATGGTTCCTTCATAGATATGAAATTCCATTCCTTCACGATAGGCGAAAATTTCCATCATTGGTGAACTTATTCCTACCCAAAGGCAAACCATAGAAACAACAATAAGCATCATTGCCATATAGCCGTGAACAAAAAAATGGGTCAAGTAAAGCGTTATAGTAATTAACAATACAGCAACGCTTATACTGGCAAAAAACATCGACCACCGTTTGGTATTATTTTCATGTTTCTGGGCTTCTCGCTCGTAATATTCACTTTTTGATTTCTTTTTTTCGGCTTCATCTCCATTCAAAGCCATGGAAATATATTCTTTCGAATCTGTTAGTCGATCTATTCCACCCATCACATCCACGCTTTTTTGCATGTAATCTTTATAGGCATGCCCTTCTTGATTGAGTTTAAAAGCATAATAACCTCCAAATCCGAGGTAAGCGATTAAGATAAGAAAGAAAAACAGTAAGCGATTTTTAGCAGATTTCATCGTTGGATGAATAATTTTTGGGTAAAATTATCAATAGTTACAAAATAAATTCCTGATGAGAATAAAGAAACATCAAACGAATAACTGCTAGAAATCATTTTTTCATTCACCATAATTCTACCGGTTTGATCTGAAATTATTAACTGTGAATTTTCATTTTCGGATTGAATAAAAATCATTTCATTGGCAGGATTTGGAAATAACTGAAAAGAAACTGAGTTGCTTTCTTCTACACCTAAACTCAAGCAATCATTGTATTGAACAAATTTCACTGTGTTATTTCCAGAATTTGGAATTCCTAAGGTATCTTCTACTTGATTATAAAAAATATCAGCTGCACTACTTAATCCTGTTACATTCATATTTACAGGAGCGGCAACAAAATCATTATCAAAACGCGAAATTCGACTTGGGCTCCAAGAAGCCACATAAAATTGTCCGCTGCAATTCATAGCAATTCCGTCACAATTTCCCAATGCAGTAGTGGCTAAAGTAGTATAAGTAGAATCGGTTAAATTTATTCCAATGATGGGTGCATTTGTTCCCCAGTTAACCATCACTAATCGGTTATTAATATCATCGTAAATAATTCCGTTGGGTGTTCTAGATAATCCAGTAACAAAATCATTAAAAGAATTATTTAGCGTATTAAAACGAATCACTTCTTTCACTGAAAAATCGGTGATAAATAAATCGGTTCCCACATGAGTTATTCCATTTAGGAAAGTACCTCCTAAATTAACATTGGTTACTTGTGCACCTGTGGTCAAATCATAACCTTTAATTCTTCCTCCATCGCAGGCGTAAATGGTATTTCCAACGATTTCCATTCCATAAGGACCAGTAGTCATTCCAGAAGCGAACACAGATAAGGTTCCGTCATTGGCGCGTGCAATAATTTCTCCGTTACCAGAATTTGCTACCATCCAACGATCGTTAGCTGCATCGTATTCGATACTTTCGGGACCGTTGTAGGATTGGGCGTTAATGGTTAATGTTCCTAATGATAAAATGCAGATGGTAAAAAAAATTTTCATAGTATGAATTTTATTCCTTAATAATGGTCGAAAAGATACGGAATAACTTAAAATATTTACCACTCCAAACAATAATTTTCTTTGTTTACTCTAATATGGAGTAGAACTAAAAATTGAATAATAGCTATAATGTAATTAAAACCAGAAAACTAAATCCAAAAAAAATAATGGAAACTCAGCAATAAAAATTTAATTTTTAACCATTTGTCATGGCACAATTATTTCGGCATTCGGATATTTAATTTTCCAAGCTTCCAATTGAGAAATTTTAGAAATGGTTATTCTTGTTCGAGCATCTAATCTAACATGTATAAGATTTGCTTCGGGTGTTCTAACCATGTTTTTGGATCTAAACTTTATATTGTTTTTCATATTAAATTAATTAAAGCGTATTTATCAGCTTTATTTTTTGCACGTTGACTCTATTCGAATTTATTCATTTCATACTATATAGATTTCAAAAAGCCAGTTTATCAAAACTTTTACTATACCGTATCAAATTATACCGTCTAATTATTTTCGTTATGCTTCTAAAAGAAAAAGGAATTCTATTGAGTGGATTCTTCTTTATACTAATGAACCGCAGATATACGGAGCGAAAGGGAAACAATTCAGTTATAACTAACTTTTTTAAAGATACTGCAAATAATTGGGGATAGCTAATTAAGATTATTTATTTCGCCAATTCTTTACATTGTTTTCGATGTACAATTTAATATTTTCTAAATCTTGAATTGAATTTATTACTCTACAATGAAACAATGGTTGCCAATCAAAATTTATTCGTTGCTTTCTTGCATAAACTGTAACAGCAGATTTAAATCCTCTCACAATTGATGCGAGATTCTTGGATTGAGGTCCAAATTGATTGGGTTTGAAATTATGCATGAAAATATCTGGAATATCATCAACTAATATAAACTCCTTAGAACTTTCATCATTTCTAGAGTATAGAACTTTGTAATTGGAATTGAATTGATTTGTTCCAATAAATACTATCGCATGAAAATGATCAGGCATAACCATCCATTCTCCTAATGAAACGTTCATATCCTTTCTAATCTCTACTGTTCTTTTCCATTCCGCTTGAACCACTTTTCCTAATTCAGAATGATTCATAATTCCATTGGCAATATTGCCGAAAAATGGCTTTCTACCTTGTGTGTTAATTGTGATGAAATAGGCTCCTTCCATCGAATAATCATGTTCTTTTCTTCGGGCTGAATCGATGCGATACTTGTTATTGAATAACTTTTGGGGCATTGGGGACTGCTTATATTATGGGCATCAAAAGACGCGATACATCGCGTCTCTGATTATGCAATGAAAAATTGCAAATCTACTTCCCTAACGTCAAAACATCCACCTTGCTCAAATCCACTTCAAAAATCTCACGTTCGTTCTTTCCGTGTTCGGTGATAGTCGACATATATGCTTTTTTCTTATCCGCTGTTAATACAAAATGTAAATCATCATCTACGGTATTGATTGGTGCTCCTAAATTCACGGGTGTGCTCCAAACTCCTGCTTTGTTTTCGCTTCTGTAGATATCATATCCACCCATACTGTTATGTCCGCGTGAACTAAAAAACATCCATCTTCCATCTGGAGTTACATAAACCGTATTTTCATCATAACGCGTGTTTATAGTTGAACCTACACTAATTGGATTGGTCCACTTTCCTCCTACTTTGGTGGCCGTATAAATATCCGATTCTCCTTCTCCACCTAATCGCTCACTTAAAAAATAAATCGTATTTCCATCTGCTGTTAAACATGCCGAACTTTCCCAAAAGGTGGTATTAATAATTTTCTTATCAAATGATTTTGGCTTGCCCCATTTTTTTGTTTTAATACTTTTTTTCGAAACATAAATATCCCCACTCTTTGTGGCATCAATAATATTTCGGTAAATCAACATGGTTAAACCATCAGGAGAAATATAATTTACCGATTCGTGATATTCAGTATTTAACTCTCCAGCTAAATCATTATCGGCTTCATTCCATTTTCCATTCACAGAATCCCAAGTGCATAAATAAATATCCGTAAAGAATTTAAAATCTCCTAATAAATCTACAGATGCACCATTAGTATCACTTCTGCGAGAGGTAAAAAACAATGTTTTTCCATCTGGTGCAGGAACCAATCCAAAATCATCTGTTGGTGAATTAACTTCAGGACCCATTTTAGTTACCGTGATATCTTTATTGGGGTTAGCATCCATTTCTTTCGCCTTTTTACATTGAGCAATCATCAAATCCACTTCATCATCCGAAATCTGTTTTTCTGATAATCCCACTCTGTATTCTTCGAGAAATTTTATCGCATCATCATGTTTGCCTAATTTTTGATAAATCTTTCCAAATAAATAATTCAATTCTTTTAATGGTTTTTCTGGATTCATCAACACAGAAGTTTTACGCGCATATTCCAAAGCAAGATCATAATGTTTGATTGATAGATGCGCCTCTCCGCTATAATAATGTGCCATGATATGTTTTGGATTCTCCTCAATAACCTCACGATAGATACTAATAGCTCCTCGGTAATCTCCAGTATTAAATTTTCCTTTAGCCTGAAACATTTTTTCTGCAATCAAACCTTTATCTAATAAATTAAGCGAAGAATCAGGCTCCATCAAATTTGCTTTCAAATTGAAAGTGATGATTGCTGATAAAAGGCATAAAATCCAAACTTTACTTTTCATTTAGGGTATAATTTTGTAGTTTAAAATTACGGAATTTTTCTCAATTAAGACTTTTCTTTAACGGCATGTTCATTTTTATTTAAATCTACCGTTTCGTGCATGGCAAAAGTAGCTGCAATAATGGCCAGAACCGGTGCAAAAATAACTCCGATATCATAAGGAATAATAAACATGGCCGAAAAAACCAAGCCATTTCCAATAGCTAAACCACTGTGTTCTCTCACAAACTTTACACTTTCTGTGATATTCAACCTTCTGCGTTCGTTGACGTAGTCAATCATTCCAAAGCCATAGAAATAACATCCCAAACAAAACATAAAAACGGGTGTGGCGTAGGATAAATAAGGGATAATCAAAGCCAAAATAAACCAGAGCGCTACAATTAAATATTCGATAACAAAATTTCCTGTTGCGATTCGAATGGCTCGAATAATATCGGCTCGAAACTGTGGCCAATTAAAAGGATGTTTATTTCCCGTTAACTTGGTTTCAACTAACATGCTCAACTGTGTTAGAAGAGGTGAAAGAACAATAAAAACAATGTACTTTCTTGCTTTATACGCCATCAAAACCAACGAATTAAGAAATAACATATGAACCATTTCCAATATCAAATCGTTCATAGTGGATGGATCTCCAAATTCATAATTCTTAAGATTCTCCTCTAATGTTAAACCACCCCAGAGTATCAATCCAGATAAAATTAAAGGTGGAATGAAGTAATTCCAAAGCTTATTTACCTTAATAAACTTAATGGCATCGAGATAAGTTTCTACCCCAATTCTAAATAGTTTAAAAAAAGATTTTTGTTTTTCCATGATTTACGAGGTAAAAATATAACTTTTATACCTTTACACCTTAATATTTTAAAAATGAGCCTAACTTCTTTAAATGCTATTGCCCCAATTGATGGTCGTTATCATCTCCAAACTCAGGAGCTAAGTGCCTATTTTTCGGAAAAAGCATTGATTAAATATCGTGTTTTAGTAGAAGTAGAATATTTTATTTCACTTTGCGAATTGCCTTTACTCCAATTATCCGATTTTGATCATACAAAATTTCCTTTGTTGCGAAAGTTATATGAAAATTTTACGGATGCCGATGCTCAAACCATTAAGGACACTGAAAAAATTACTAATCATGATGTAAAAGCCGTTGAATATTTCATTAAAGATAAAATGGAAAAAGACGGATTAGGAAAATGGAAAGAGTTTGTTCATTTTGGTTTAACTTCTCAAGACATCAACAATACAGCGGTTCCATTATCTATTAAAAATGCCTTAACGGATATTTATATTCCAACCATTGAATCCATCATTCAAAAATTAATTCAATATGCTAATGATTGGAAAAATATTCCAATGCTAGCTAAAACACATGGTCAACCCGCTTCTCCAACGAGACTAGGAAAAGAAATTTATGTTTTTGCAGAAAGATTAAATGCTCAATTATTACAATTAAAAAATATTCCATCTTCCGCTAAATTCGGAGGAGCTACAGGAAATTTCAATGCGCATCACGTTACTTATCCTGAAATAAATTGGGTGAAATTTGCCAATAATTTTGTAAATCATACACTGGGATTAAATCGCTCTCAAACCACCACGCAAATTGAACATTATGATAATTTGGCTGCACTTTGTGATGTAATAAAAAGAATAAACACCATTCTGATTGATTTGAATAGAGATATGTGGACGTATATTTCAATGGAATATTTCAAACAAAAAATTAAGGCCGGTGAGGTAGGGTCTTCTGCCATGCCGCATAAAGTAAATCCAATTGATTTTGAAAACGCTGAAGGAAATTTAGGAATTGCCAACGCAATCTTAGAACATTTAGCTGCCA
>JBIPLT010000176.1:0-6488 GCA_044368255.1 Flavobacteriales bacterium | reverse complement strand
ATGTATCATTTGTTCCGTCACCATTTGGTGTAATGGTATTTGGAGCAATCACTAATTGAGAAACAACAATAGTTACTTGGTCTGTGGCAGTACAACCATTAGCAGTAACAGTTAGTAAATAGGTGGTCGTTGAATTAGGAGATGAAATAGGGTCAGAAATAGTTGGATTGCTTAATGAAGAAGTGGGCGTCCAATAAAAAGTTCCACCTGAAGTTCCCGAACCATTTAAAACGGTTGATTCACCGGGAGCAATCATTTGGTCATTTCCTGCATCCGCAATAATTTCAGCAACAGCAATATTTACAGAATTGGATGTTGATGGTAAAGCACAAGCATCATCACAATTGGCAATAACTGAAATTTGCGCATCATTTGGTAATGAAAAAGTATTCGAATTTGATGTTGTTGTGGCAATCGTTATTCCGTCAACTACCCAATCAAATGTTCCATTGGCTGTGCAATTTGTAGTTGCAGTTACCGTTACTTGTTCTCCTTGACAAATATCAGTTTCAGATGAAATAATTGTTGTGGTGGGAGTAAAAGGTACTAGAATAGTTAAATTAGTTTGTGCTGATTCATCTGTATTTATTGCAACACAAGCATCATTACTAGTCACTAAGCAAGTGATGATATCTCCAGAAGACAAGCTTCCAGAAGTAAAAATGGCATTTCCACTATTTTGAACAGATGCACCATTAACAAAAAATTCATAATTGGTAGAAGCTCCGCCATTGGTAACACTAGAAGTAAAAGTAATCGCATCACCGGTACAGGCTGGATTTGGTGATTGGGACATAGTAACAACCGGTGTTAAGTTGGGTGGATTTTCAGTCACAATTGTTTGGGAAATTAAATAAGTACAACCACCAGCATCGGTAATAAGTATTTCATAAGTACCCGCAGCTAAATTGGAAAATACAGCTGAGCTTTGAGAAACACCACCATTCAAAGAATATTGAAAAGGAGCTGTTCCGTTCCCTACCATTACGGTAATTTCTCCTGTATTTTCTCCGCAATCCGAAGGAACAATTGTTGTGGTTACATTTGAAATTCCCGAAGCATTGGTAATTTCTGCAATCACAGTATCAGAACAAGTTAATTGATCAGAAATAATGATAGTGTAATTACCTGCAGGCAAATTAGAAAATGAATTCGAAGCTTGAGTTCCACCACCAACTAATAAATAGGAATAAGCAGGATTTCCTCCTGTTGTATTTATAATTTGTATTGTTCCATCATTTCCATTGCAAGTTGCGGGTGTAATATTTGCAGTTGAATTTTCTGGTCCGTTATTTTGATTCACCAAATCTTCAGTAAAAAACAAACATCCATTTGCATCTTTCACTACTAGCGAATGTGTTCCGGCCGATAATGAAGTGAAATTGGTAGCGGCTTGAAAATTTCCTCCATCCAATGAAAAAGTATAAGAAGATTGTCCGCCATCCACAGAATTCACAATGAAAGTTCCATCATTTGCACCGCATTCTGATGGCGTTGTTGAAGTTAAAATTGTTGGATCTACAGCTGCACCACTTACTTCAATATTGAAATCACATTCGGCAGAATTAGTAATTCCTGTACCTGATAAATCGCCATTAATTTGAATATAATAAGTGGTATTTGGAAGTAATCCTGCAGCGTTTAAGGTAAAATCTGCAGAAGTGCCAATTTCACAATTAGAAACTGAAATATAAGTTGATTCATCACAAGGGGTTCCCGCTTGAATAACTACAGCTTGTAAATCAGTATCATATCCAGTTCCAATAAAACAAGAAATGTTTGAAATTATTACATCAGCATTTCCTCCAACAGAGTTGGTGAGAAAAGAAAACCAAATGGTGCGGTTAATGTTGTAACAAAAATTTCCGGTAGCATTGGGGCCATCTGCACATCCTGGACAAATTTCCGTTCCAGCAGCAAAAGTAGTTCCGCTAAAAGTGGTATTGGGGCAAATATTTTGAGCATTCGAACAATCGTCATTGGTAGTTTGCGCTACTGATGATAAAATGGGAAAAAAACTCAAAAAAAGAAGACTAAGAAAATTTAAAAATCTCTTCATACCTATCCACGTCAAGGCCTTAAAGTTAGCCAAATATTTCAGAATAAACTCATTCGAGTGATGAAATGATGTTTTTTTTATTTGGATAAAAGATTAGCGATGACCATCTTAATTACTTATTTTTGAACGCTAAATAAATTTGGTACAATTCATGCTTTGCGTGAGATAATAACAATTACATTTTTATGAAAAAGATTTACATTTTATTTCTGGCTTCATTTTGCCAGCTTATTTTGACTGACTCTAAAGCACAATTCATCAAATACGAAGATGATTCTGGATGGAAAATGGGTTTCAATTTATCGGGTAATTGGCAACAATCCGATATGAAAGCAAAAGCTGGACTTGGCTTTGGTTTCACATTAGGAAATGCCCTATCACAAAAACCAGGCAAATTTTTTGCTTGGGATTGGGCCTACCGATATCAAGCTGGTTGGAATTATGGTTATGATGTAAATCGGGATACCAATTTTGTTACGGGTCCATTTGGCGGGAATAATACTACATCACCCGAACTTAATTTTTACAAAGACAGTCTAGGTTTTATACATAGAAATTACCGCGTTAATGTTCAAGAGCATAATCTTGAATTGATTTTAACTTTAAATAAATTAAGAGAGAGAACGGGAATCGTATTGTATGCGTGGGGAGGTTTAGGATTTGTAGGATATAAAGTAAATACCAACCAACTAGATGAATTTGGTTTCAGTGGCGGTACTTATAACTATTCTAATTTGGATTCAGGTGCAGTAACTCAAGCAGATTTGAATTTTTTATGGGATAATACCTATGAAACAAATGCGCTCAACAATGAAAATACGAGAGAATGGAAAATTTTACCATCTGCAGGTATTGGATTAGGTTATCAATTCTCACCTTATTTTACCATGGGTTGGGAACATAAAGTGACTTTTGCTATGAATGATTATATTGATGGAAAAATTTCATCTGTAGAAAATCATTCGGGAGGAACGCCTACTAACGATAGATTCCACTATACTGGAATTTATTTTCGATTCCATTTGATGCGAGCTACAGGTTATGTAAACAACAATAACAATAACTATAATTATAATACCAACACAAACACGAATACAAATACAACAACAAACATCACGAATACTACACCAGTAGAAAAACCGAGACCAATTGTTGATTTTATTAACCCAACGCCTTCATATGTTACTGTAAATAATCAAGTATATAATGTAATGGCCAATGTTTATAATGTAGATAATTCTTCTAACATTACTTTTAAACATAATGGAATAGAAAGTACATCATTTGCCTATAGCACCATTTCAAAAGAATTTCAAAGCCAAGTTATTTTGCAGCCGGGAAATAATATTTTTGAAATCAGAGCAGTAAATTCAGAAGGATATGACTATGAATCAAGAATTGTAATTTACGAAATTCCATTCGTTTCTCAAGCTATACCTCCAGTGGTAACGATTACTAATCCTCCCTATTCACCTTATAATTCATCATCTAATACTTTTAATGTAACAGCGACTATTTTAAATATTGATAATTATTCTGCTATTACTCATAAGGTGAATGGCGTTATAAATAATGGATTTACTTATAATGTAACTACCAAAAGTTTCTCTAATTTAATTACACTTAATCAAGGAAACAACACCATTGAAATTAAAGCAACCAATGCTGCAGGTCAAGATGTAAAGTATGCAACAATTGTTTATCAGCCCGTGCAAGTTCAATTGCCTCCGGTGGTAACTATTACCAATCCTGCTTTAAACCCATATACCGTTTCTGTAAATAGTACAACTGTTGAAGCAAGTGTTTTAAATGTTGCTTCTGCCAATGATATAACATTGAGAATTAATGGAGCTTTGACGAGTGCTTTTACTTATAATGCTAGCACTAAACAAATGGTTATTGTTTCTAATTTAGTTGAAGGTGCCAATATTTTTGAAATCACAGGAACAAATGCAGTTGGATCGGATTCAAAAAACACTACTATCATCTATGCAAAACCTCAAACGGAATTACCTCCTGTGGTTACTTATCTAGACCCTACCAACAATCCACATTCAATAACTGTGAATTCTAAATTAGTAAAAGCAACAGTTTTAAATGTGGCTGCGGCATCAAATATTACAATAGCGTTGAATGGAAATCCGGTAACTAATTTCAATTTTAATTCAGCAACAAAATTGGTTAGTTTCACTGCTTCAAATTTAGTATTTGGTTCTAATGTGGTTAATATTACTGGAACAAATAATGTAGGAACCGATACAGAGGCCACTACCATTATTTATGAAAAGCCAAATGTAAATCCACTGCCCATAGTTACCATTACAAATCCAGCGCAAAATCCATATAATTCAAGTGTGGCTAATGTAACCATCGTTGCTTCTATTTTACATGTCAATGGAGCATCAGATGTTACCTTTAAATTGAACGGGACTTTAAATTCAAATTTCAGTTATGATTCCACAACGGATATTTTTACAAGTAATATCGCTTTATTAGATGGAAATAATACAATTGAAATTAAAGGAACCAATACAGTTGGCTCAGATACAGAAACAGCAACATTGGTTTATACTAAACCTTGCGATATTCCAACATTTAGTTTATTACAGCCATCGTCCCCAACTTATAATACTACTGTAAATACACAAAGTATTTTAGTTGTTGCCAATCATGTGACTAATCAATCACAAATTGATTTGAAGGTAAATGGAGTTGCTTCTTCTTTTAGTTTTGATCCAGCAACACATGTAATTACTGCAACGGCTAATTTAGTAGATGGAGATAATAATGTAACCATCACCGCAAATACTTCTTGTGGAACTGCCGTTTTACCAATGAATATTAGATACACAAAACCGGTTCAACCACCAGTGGTAACCATTACCGATCCTTCTACTAATCCATATACAACAACAAACGCAACACATAATGTATTTGCAACGATTCAATATGTTACTTCGGCATCCAATATAACTTTTAGAATTAACGGAGTAGCTTCAACTAATTTTACTTTTAACTCTTCTTCTACGCAATTTCAATCTAATGTTAGTTTAATTGCAGGAGCAAATGTGATTGAAATTACCGGAACAAATAATGATGGAGTAGATAGTAAAACAACCACTATAATTTATCAAGCGCCTACTACAGTATGTTTAAATCCAGTAATTGCTTTATCTGCGCCATCAGGAAACAATACCGTTTCTACCATTGGAAATGTGGGTGTAATTGCATTAATTCAAAATATTTCAGCAAATTCAAATATTCTTTTCAAACAAAACGGCACTGTAAAAACTACGACTTATGATGTAGCTACTGGATTGATGAATGCAGGAATTACCTTAAGTGACGGGAATAATAATTTTGAAATTATTGCGACGAACGATTGTGGTGTGACTAATTATACTTTTAGTATAACTTATAATCGTCCGTTAGTTCCACCAGTGGTAACTATTACTAATCCATCTCAAAACCCGTACACTTCATTAACGGCAAATACAGTAATTAACGCAACTGTATTACATGTGAACTCTTCTTCAAATATTACCTTCACTATTAATGGAACACCATCAACTGGATTTACTTATAATTCAAATACTAGTCAATTTGTTTCTAACTCCGTTACATTAAATATAGGTAATAATACATTTGTTATTACCGGTACTAATAATGATGGAACAGATTCCGAATCAACGGTAATTATTTATCAACCTTGTTCAGCGCCTGATGTGATGATATTAGAAAATGCACTTAATACCAATATTAATAATAATGCAACATCTCCATTCAGTTTCTCTGCGACTACAACCAATGTTACTAGTTCTAATGAACTTTCATTAACACAAAATGGCGTACAAATTCCATTTAATTTTTCTAATGGAAATGTTACTGCAACCATTAATTTAGTGAATGGGTCTAACGTGATTATTTTGACTGCAACGAATGCATGTGGTACAGATTCTGAAACTAAAACTGTTCCCTACCAGGGTTGTTTAGCGCCATTGATTGTTTTTGGCCATCCAGGCACTACAGGAACGATTGAAACAACAGCCCCTTATTTATTTGAGGCAGCACTTACTAATATGCCAAATAATGGAACGATTATTTTAAAGCATAATGGAAATACAGTTTCAGGTAGCAATTTTTTAAATGGTACTTTGTCTGCTAGCATAACATTAGTTCCAGGTTTAAATACCTTTTTATTAAAAGTGATTAATCCTTGTGGAACTGCTACAGAAACCACAAGTGTTACTTTACAACAATGTAATGTGCCCAATGTAACCATTAGTTCTCCATCGAACGGTTCAACAGTTACAACTAATTCAGTTAATGTTAGCGCTTCAATCACCAATGTTGCTGATGTTTCCGATATCCAAGCAACTGTAAACAATACAACGGTTGTTGGCAGCTTTTCAAATGGTAATTATTCATT
>JBIPLT010000175.1:0-6552 GCA_044368255.1 Flavobacteriales bacterium | reverse complement strand
TTTTTTGTTTATTTTTGCATTCAATTCGTGAAATTAGTGTAATTCGTGGCTTTCTTCTCTGTCTGCACAATCCACGGTTTCTCCGTTCCTGAATATTGTATCACCAATTTCTCTTCTACTAATTCAATCTTGTTTTCATTCGAGAATTTCTCAAAATCAAAACTAATGGGCAAAATAATGAATCTAAATAAATGATGATTTAATTTATTCTCATTGATGAATTTGTTCTTTTCGTCTTTTGGTAATTCAGCTAAAATAAATTCTTTCGGTTTTACTTTGTATTGAAGATAGTAATCGATTGCCGTTAGTTCTTTTAATATTTTATCTTCTGGAAATGTATTTGAATGATATTCATGAATCGTTTCATAAATATCAGTCAAGCCATATTGTTTTAAATGAAATTTAGAGTGAAATAGTTCGCCTAATTCTTTTAAATAGTCAAAAATGGAATATTTACTTTCAACGTATTTCAATGTATTTAACGTCCTTTTGCTATTCCAATAAATTTCTAATGCCTCTTCTAATCTAGTGATTTTTGTCAAATCTTCATTGGATAAAAATTTACTTGAAATAATTTGATAGGGCGGATTTACATCAAAAACATATTCATGTTCAGGATATTTTTCTCTAACTGGGGTGCCTTTTAAAAATTTTAAAAATCCCAACTGAAATTCGGGTGGATGAAGTTTAAAAACTTCTTCAATTCCATGCTTAATGTCTTCGTAATAGTCGTGTGGTAAACCAACAATCAAATCCAAATGTAATTCTACTTTATCACGCACAGCATTAATGATGGATGTAGTTTTTTCAAAATTTTGTTTTCTACTTACCGCCAAGTTTGCTTTTTGATTTACCGATTGAATTCCAATTTCAAAACGAAATAAATCTTTCGGCACTTTTTCATTGACATATTTGATGATATCAGGATGCAAAATATCTGCTGTGATTTCAAACTGAAAAACATTTCCTTCTCTGTAATTTTCTAAAATAAATTGGAAAATCTCTAATGTAAAATCTTTTTTGATATTGAATGTTCTATCCAAAAACTTCACCACTTTACCGTTTTGCATCATGTAAAGTAAAGTGCGTTTAATGCTTTCCATTGGTAAATAGCGAACTTTATTATCTAAGCTGGCCAAGCAGAATTCACATTTATACGGACAACCTCTGGAAGTTTCTATATATAAAACTTTATTTTTTAATTCTTCCGGATCATCAAAACGATAAGGCATCGAATCGGCAAAAAGTTTTATATCGTAATTGGGAGAAGAGGCATTTACTTTAATTTCTCCGTCAGTATTTTTCCAAACTAAACTCGGTATATTTTCCCACTCTCCATATTTCTGCAATAAAGTTTGAAATGGTGTTTCTCCTTCACCGTAAATGATAAAATCAATTTCCGGTAGTGCAATTACTTTTTCATATTCATAACTCACTTCGGGACCACCCAATAAAATTTTGATTTCGGGATGGATGGATTTAATGATTTTTATTACCTCCAATGTAGGAGTGATATTCCAGATATAACAGCTGAACGCTATTAAATCAAAATCTTTACAATATTCGGCAATGTGATTTTTATCTTCTTTGATGGAAAATTCTTTCCACTTCAACCCATCAAATTGTTCATTCATCTCATATAGGATACGAATCGCTAAATTGGTATGAATATATTTTGCATTGAGAGTTGTGAGGAGGACTTTCATTATGAAATTAATTCATTATTTAGAACTAATAACATAATAACAAGTCGTCACGTAAAAATCGCGGATATAGGGAATATTTAGTATTTTATCCAATGGACGAGGTTTCATTTTAAATTTCAACTCGTAATTCGGATTAATCATGTATAAAACTTCTTTATCAATTTTGAAATGATGCTTTTCACAAAGATGTAGAAAATGATTGATGCTGATTCTGGTATCGCGAACTTCCATTAAACCTTCTACTTTGTTTTGCGGTTCTTTAAAAAGTTTTAGTATTCCTTTGTAAACCGGTTTGGGAAGTAAATGAAAATACGGTACTAAACTCAAATATTTATTTATGGCCATTTGCTGATGTCCGCCAAAAGGCATTCTCCAGGGAGGAAATCCAAAAAATATTTTTCCATCAGGTTTTAAAAAAGATTTTACAATACTTAAAAATTTATCTTGATCAGGAATATGTTCAATGGTATCGCGCATAATAAGTAAATCGGCTTTTTCTACTGAATTAGGATTTACTTTATAAATATCTTCGGCAATGAGTGTTAGATTATTTTTATGGGGATGATTTTCGTAATATTTTTTCCCGTTTTCAATTTTATTTGGAGCGAGATCAATGCCAATTACTTTGCATCCCATATCCACAAATGGTTTCATGTTTCCGGCTTCTCCGCAACCAATTTCCATAATCACTAAATCTTTGTGAATAGGTTTGATTTCGTTGATAAAAGGAATTACATATTTGCCTGTAACAACTCCTTGTTCTATAAAATATTTTTCGCGGTTGGTATGACGTTCGTGCATAGTTGTTTTTACTAGGTTAAAAGTACAAATACTTTGCAGGATAGTAAAATTAGGAAGGTAAATTGAGGTAAAATTCAGTTTTTAAGGCGAATAAATCGACCGTTTATCTCTAATTCGGAGAAATCATACTGTTTTTTGATCCATTCGATTGTTTCTTGGGTATAGAAAAACACATGGGTAAAATCGTTTTTATAATACCAATTTTCAAAATTTATGGCAAAATCATACAGATGGGTCATGATTAGTATTTCACCTTTTTGATTCAATTTTTCTTTTAGTTTTTTAAAATCATTTTGTGGGTAATGAAAATGTTCGATTACCTCGCAAGCAATAATAAAATCAAAAGTATTGTTGAGAACCGATGAATCGGTTTCATAAAATGGATCAAATTTAGATAAAGTATATTTTTTCTCTGCAAGAATATTTGAAAGAATAGAATTGGGTCCACTTCCATAGTCTAATCCATTTTTTTCTCGAGAAAAATTTCTTAAAACATAATTGATGATGGGAGAAATGAATTTTTCATATCCATCATCGGGCGAGTTTTGATGCTGGTCATAACGTTTTTTTTCTGTTATTGCATCGGGAAGCGAATTTAGTTTTCGTGAAATTGCTTTACAGTTTTCACAAAGAAAAAATTCATCACCAAAAAATGGATTTGTTTTTTCTCCGCATAATCGGCAAATTTCATTTTCAGTTGAATGCATTAGTCAAATATCATAAAAAAAGCCCGAATAACATCGGGCTTAATTTTGAATTTTGAATTTTATATTTTCTTTAGTCTTCCAAATGAAATACCGAATGTAAATTATCTGGATTACTGTAGGAAACAACCATGTCGTTAATTTCACCGTTTTCAAGATCATAAACCCAACCATGTATATGCAAAGGTTGATTATTGGTCCAAGCGTTTTGAACAATAGAAGTTTTACCTAAATCATTTACTTGTTCGATTACATTCAATTCAACAAATCGTTGAAATCTTTTTTCTTCATCTTTAATGGCATCCAATTCATTAAAATGAATACGATATACGTCTTTAATATGTCTAAGCCAGTTATCAATCAATCCAAGGCTTTTATTACCCATGGCTGCTTTCACACCGCCACAACCATAATGACCGCATACAATGATGTGCTTTACTTTTAAAGTTTCTACAGCATATGAAAGTACACTTAGTAAATTCATATCAGTATGCACCACCATATTGGCAATATTTCTATGCACGAATAATTCTCCTGGTTTTGTTCCTGTTACTTCATTTGCAGGAACACGACTATCAGAACAACCTATCCATAGGTATTCTGGACTTTGCCCATTAGCTAAATCTTTAAAAAAATTAGGGTCTTTTGCTAATTGTTCTGCTCTCCATTTTTGATTGTTAGCTAGTAATTTGTTATAAGATTTTTCCATTTTGTTTTTGTTTTTAGTGTCCAGCAACTCCTTTGAATTCTGGAATGTTAATTAGTTCTAATTTTATTTTTTTTAATTCTGCCGTGTTTTTAAAATCATGAATGATTTCTAGAACGTCAAGGTCAATTGTTGTAGAATTGGATCCATCGAAAACTACCGATTCACCGACTTTAATTTCTGATAAATGCAAGATAAGATTTCCTTTATTAACAAAAGTTACTTCTTGTGCTAATTTGAAAATATATTTTTTAACACCATCTAATGGTTCAACGATCATTTCATAACCGTTTTTATGATTATTTTTCAATATAAAGAAAATAGAAACTAATAATCCAATTCCTATTCCCTTTAATAAATCAGAGAATTGAATGGCAACAATGGTTACCACAAATGGAAGAAACTGATCCCATCCTAATTTATACATGCTTTTAAAAAGTGTAATTTTCGCTAGTTTGTATCCAACTACCAATAAAATGGCTGCCAAGCAGGAGAGCGGAATATAATTAAGTAGGCTTGCAAAAAACACCACACTAATTAAGAGAAATATTCCATGAATAATAGCTGAATATTTTGATTTCGCTCCCGAATTAATATTAGCAGAACTTCTAACAATAACTGCAGTTACGGGCAATCCTCCAATGAGCCCTGATGCAATATTTCCGATTCCTTGAGCTTTTAATTCTCGATTGGTAGGTGTACTTCGTTTAAACGGATCCAATTTATCCGTTGCCTCTACACTCAGTAATGATTCAATACTTGCAATAAGAGCTAAGGTTACAGCAATAAGATATACATTAAAATGGCTCAATGCTCTGAAATCGGGAAAGGTGAAAAAAGAGAAAAATTCTTTAGCAGAATTAGCTACAGGTAGTTTCACTAATTCTAAACCGCTTAAATAATAGGAGGGAATATTATTTTTGTAGAATTCATTCATTAACACTCCAAATATTACAACAATCAATGCCCCAGGAACAAACTTAAAAAACGCATATTTTTTCAATTGCGGTAAATCCCAAAGAATTAAAATTAGCAATGAAATGGATGCAATAATTATAGCTCCCCAATGTACATGTGTAAAAGCAGTAAAAATTTCTGAAAAGGTATTTTCACCATCTAACTGCAAAAATGCAAAATCTCCTTCGCTATCTTTATCATATCCTAAAGCATGTGGAATTTGTTTTAAAATCAAAATGATACCAATGGCAGCAAGCATTCCTTTAATAACAGAGGAGGGAACATAATTTCCAATGATACCCGCATTAAGATATCCCAGTATTATCTGAATTACTCCTGCAAGAACAACTGCTGCTAAAAAATATTCGAAGTTGCCAAGGGTAGAGATGGCAGAGGCTACAATTACAGTTAATCCCGCGGCAGGACCACTTACACTAAATGTAGAGCCACTAAAAAAGGCTACAATCAATCCACCCACAATGCCAGCAATAATTCCAGAAAAAAGAGGTGCACCAGAAGCCAATGCAATTCCTAAGCAGAGTGGGAGTGCTACTAAAAACACTACTAAACCGGAAGGAATATCATATTTTAAATTTTTGAGATTAAATTTCTCCATATTAATTTTTCATGTATAATTATTTTACGCCAAAATAGCGTAATTAAAAAGATAAATTACTTCCTGCTAATAGCAAGAAATTTCATCTGAAAGAAATTCAGACAAATGAAAAACTAAATGTAATCGGGGGGAGAATAAACTTGCGCAGAATAATCGGAGGCTTTGTAATGTTGATTGAGTAGAACCATAGAATGCTCTAATAACAATTCGCAGTGAAATTTATTGTTTTCGATAAAGAAATTATCTTCAAATTTTATTTCTTCGTCTTTTTCTTCTTTTGATTCTTCAGAAGTTCCACCTTCTTCTTCTAATTCTAATATACCACTGATGGTTTCATGATGTTCAAAAGATTGTCCACAGAAATATTCTACACTTTCATAGCTAAAAAGGGCTATGAAAAGTAAAATTAAAATATGTGCATTTATTTTTTGAAACATAATTTTCGTATACAAATATATAAATTATGAGCAGATGAGCAACTTAATTTAGATTAATTTAAGAATTTCGTTTGAAAAAGTTAAAATGGCAATTATTTTAAATAATCTTTCATTCTTACCATTACTTTTTGGGCCCACTTTTTAGCAGATATACCCGCATAATGGGCAGAAGTAATCGTGTCGTGACCAACTATATCTTGTGAAGGGATAAATTGTATGTCGGGATATTTTTTTATTACTTGCTTGATGGCATTAAGTCTCATTTGAATATTAGAACGAAGCATTGGGCCAACCCAAATTACTTCTCTGTCAAATTGATCTTTGCGGATGATTTTAATCAAATCTTCATGGGCATTGGTATAATTAGAACCTAAAGCAATTATTACAATTTCTGGGTTATAGTGAGAAATTAAGTTGGATAAATTTCCTTTAAAAAATTTACTTACAATTCCGTTAGAAGCGCCAAATCCTTCTTCTGTAACAGGAATTTTTGTTTTTTCTGGAATTGAATCGAACCAACACGTTTCTCGAATTTTATATCCACAACAAAATTCTCTCATCCTAACCGTGAAATGATAAGATCCTGCACCACCTATACCAATAGAAGTTACATTGTATTTTCCTA
>JBIPLT010000023.1:0-19502 GCA_044368255.1 Flavobacteriales bacterium | reverse complement strand
AATCATGAAAAAAAAGATAAAAAATTCATTTTGTTATTTAATTCTATAGCGTCACAAAAAAAATACGATGAACAAAAAATATTAAAGAAAAATAGAGAATTATCGAAAGTTCAATTTGCCAATCTCAAAATGCATCTCTATAAACAAATATTACGATGTTTAAGAATGTCAACGCATACTTTTCCATTAGATATGCAAATCACCGAACTGATTGATCAAGCAAAAATTCTTTATCATAAATGTTTATATATGGACTCATTAAAAGTGATTGATAAAGCAAAAAAAATGGCTTCACTTCATGACCAATCATTCCTTTTACTAGAGCTTTTAGAACTGGAGAAATTGGCATTACTACAAGGATCTAAAGAAAATATTGAAAATCGAGTAAGTGAAATTACACGCGAGTCGATTAAAACGGTAAATACCATCCAGCATATTAATACATTTTCTAATTTATCATTGAAATTAAATGCAGTCTATCAAAAAGAAGGATTCATCCGAAACAAACTTGACCTTGAAAATATTTCAGGATTTTTCAAAAACAGTTTGCCTCCCTACGATGAAAGTCATCTTTCTTTTCAAGAAAAAATGTACCTCTATTATTCTTTCACTGGATATTATTTTTTCATTCAAGATTTTAAACTTGGATTAAAATATGCGCTTCAATGGGAAAAATTATTCGAGGCCAATCCCGAAATGATTTCAATAAAAACTGAAATGTATATAAAAGCGCTTAACAGTGTTTTGGTAGCACAAAACAAATTATATCTCTACCATGATTTTATGGAAACTCATCGAAAATTAGTAGGGATAAAAAGATCTAAAAAAATTCTTCTTACAGAGAACCTAAACCTCTCCTTATTTCGAACTATTTACATTCATGAAATTAATCGACATTTTATGTTAGGTGAATTCAAAAGTGGCATTCGAATTGTTTCAAAATTTGAAAATGAATTAAATAATTTCATTCCTAAATTGGATAAAAATACTGTCTTACTTTTCTACTATAAAATTGCTTGCTTATATTTTGGAAGTGGAAATTTTAAAGCCGCCATCAAATGGCTAAATAAAATTATTCAAGAACCCGATTCGTTGCGCGAAGATTTACATTCTTTTGCGCGTATTATTAAACTTATTTGTTATTTTGAATTAAATGAGAACGAAATGGTTGAATCTAATATTCGTTCTACGTATCGTTTCTTATTGAAAAAAGAAAACTTTATTCGTTATCAGCAATATATTACGCAATTCTTAAAAGGATTACGAAGAGAATATTCTAAAACACAGGTTTTGGATCGATTTAATGCCTTAAAAAAACAGATGCAAGAATTAGAAAAAGATCCATTTCAACGTAGAGCATTTCTTTATTTTGACATGATTTCTTACCTCGAAAGCAAAATTTCTGGTCGTGGAATTCAAGAAGTTGTGCAAGAAAAAGCGGGCCAACGAATTGTTCGAAAAAATGTGGCTTAATCGAAATGATTATCTCCTAAAAAAATACCTAAATTCACCGAAAATTTAAATTAATGAAATAGCATGATACCCTAAAGTTAAAACACCAACTAATCCTGAATATTTCTTATAACCACTAAAAAAAATATTGAAATGAAAGAAGTTTATATCGTTGCTGCTGTTAGAACTCCAATGGGAAGTTTCAACGGTGCTCTAGCCACAGTTCCTGCAACTGCACTTGGTGCTGCCGCCATTAAAGGTGCACTTGAAAAAATCAAATTAGACCCTAATGAGGTTCAAGAAGTGTATATGGGAAATGTTTTGCAAGCTGGTTTAGGACAAGCTCCTGCTCGCCAAGCTGCAAAAGGTGCTGGTTTGCCAGATAGCGTTATTTGCACTACAGTGAATAAAGTTTGTGCTTCGGGAATGAAATCAATTGCATTGGCTGCTCAATCCATTATGTTGGGAGAAAACGATGTGGTAATTGCCGGTGGAATGGAAAACATGAGTATGGTTCCGCATTATTTACAAGGTTCTAGAAATGGTTTTCGCCTAGGTGATGCAAAATTGACAGACGGTTTAGTGTATGATGGTTTGACCGATGTTTACGGAAAAACGCATATGGGAAATTGTGCAGAATTATGTGCTAAAGAAAAAGGAATCTCTAGAGAAGATCAAGATAATTTTGCCATCACTTCTTATAAAAGATCGGCAGCTGCTTGGGAGGCTGGGAAATTCAATGATGAGATTGTTGCAGTAAGTGTTCCTCAGCGTAAAGGAGATCCAATTATTGTTTCTAAAGACGAAGAATATACCAATGTAAAATTAGATAAAATTCCAACTCTAAGTCCTGTTTTTCAAAAAGACGGAACAGTAACTGCTGCGAATGCTTCCACCTTAAATGATGGTGCTTCTGCTGTGATTTTGATGAGTAAAGAAAAAATGAATGCACTTGGATTAAAACCATTGGCGAAAATTGTAAGTTTTGCAGATGCAGAACAAGCACCTGAATGGTTTACCACTGCTCCATCTAAAGCTTTACCAAAAGCGTTGGCAAAAGCAAATTTGAAAAAAGAGGATATTTCATTCTGGGAATTAAATCAAGCTTTCTCGGTAGTTGGATTAGCCAATATTAAAGAACTTGGCCTAGACGCTTCAAAAGTTGATGTAAATGGCGGTGCAGTTGCATTAGGACATCCCCTAGGAAGTTCAGGATGCAGAATCATTGTAACATTAATTAATGTTTTAAAACAAAATAATGGAAAATTAGGTGCTGCCGGAATTTGTAATGGTGGTGGTGGTGCTAGTGCAATGATTATTGAAAACATTCCTTCATAACCGAAGGGAAAAACTGTTGCTGCTAAATACTAACTGAAAATTAATCGCATAAAAAAATCCCCGAGATTCTGAAACAAGTTCAGAATGACTCGGGGATTTTTAATTTATAGTAATTTGAAAATTATCTAACGAATAATTTATGATTTACTTGACCTTGATCAAAAGTAACAGAAATCATATAAACTCCAGAAGTATATCCATTCAAATCAATCGTTCTTGAACCAGTTAATTCTGATGTATGAACGGTTTGACCAGCGATATTGATTACTGCAACATTTCCATTGGTAAATTGAGTATTTAATAAATCCAATTGAACGGTATTATTAATTACTTGAAAAGAAACGCCATCTGCAATTAAATCTTTAACGCTATTCACGGTTTGACCAGCCAAAATTCCTGTAGCAGGAGTTGACTCATAAGCATAATCTTTAACTACAAAAGATTTTCCGTTAGCAGCCACATTAATTCTACACCATCCATAATGAAAATTAGAACCGGCTAAGAAAGTTAATCCCATATAATGATCTGCTGCATCAATCCAAGGACCAATCCCTTGATTAATGATTGAACCAACAAATGCACCAGCAATAATAGGTGCTGACGAAGTAGAAGGAGCAAAAGATTGTAAATTATCTATTGGATCATTTAAATTAAGAGCGGTTAAATAATTCAATGCACTACCCGCAGAATTGATTGCTGCGTTGCTTCCGGCAGTTAACAACACAACACCTTCGGCAGGGAAAGTAAAACTTCCATAAGTTATCACAGTGTCAAATTGAGTAATGATAAAGTCTACCGTTGCATCGTTGTTTACATCTAACATATACATTTGATCTTCTGTGAACGTTTGATCCGGACTAACGTCTGTATAAACGATTTGAGCACCAGCTGTACCAGCGAAAGCGGCAACAGATCCTGCCATTGCTGAATACTTGAGCGCTTTCTTTTCTAGGTCGAGTTTTTTCATAGCTTAGTTTTTATTTGGTCAAATTTAAGAAATATTAGTTTTTGTTTTTCACCTTGAAATAAAAAATATTAACTCTTATTTCGGTGTAATTCGGGATGCACTGCTTCAACCATATTGCTAAGGTTCAATGAAATCTTAAGAAAAGATTGAATATTTTCGGCCTCTTGCATGGTGGCATTAATAACATCATGATAATTTACATAATGAATTTCAACATTGGGATTATTCTTTGCCCATTCTTTTACGAGTAACAATGTTTTATCAAATGCTTGGGCAATCGCTGTTGGGAAATTAGAGGTATCCTGCTTTAGCATTACCTGTTGCGATTTTAAAACTTCATTCATTGGTCGTTGCATAAAAACCACCTTATATTCAAATTCTGATGGTAATTGATTTAAAAGTTGAGCAATTACTTTCACCACTTTTCCTTCTGCCTGAGGCAACCATGATTTATCTCTAATCAATGATTTTACTGGTTCAAATTCATAATAACCTTTAGGGTTACTGGTATCAGCTAATCGTTTTTCATCTACTAAAACATCCATTCCCCCTTTATGCAACATTTGCATCATCATTGAAGTACCAGAACGTGGTAGGCCTGAAACTAGATAAACGGTTTTCTTCACTTTTTCCATAAATTCTTTATGTGGTTTTATTTTTTCTGTTTGATTTAACGATTCGTAAATTTTAATTAACCTAAGATGTGCGTTTTGATGTGCTGGATATAATTTTAAGGTAATCAAAAAAGCGTTTATACTTTCTTCTATTCTATTTAAATAAAAAAAACATTCTCCAATATGATAATGTGCTGATGGAATATAATAAGTTCGTTCAATCGCTTCAAAAAAACTATCCAAAGCTTCTTCAATTCTTTCTTGACGAAATAATACAACACCTAATGAATTATAATAATACGCATTCTCGCTATCAATTTGAATCGCTTTTCTTATTGGTATTTCGGCATTTGACCACTGATTTAATGCCATTAAAGATTTTCCTACTTCAAAATATAATTCAGCCCATTCACCTGCATCTTTTAATGCTCTTTCAAAAAATTCATTGGCTAAACGAGGTTTGAAAATGGTTTGATTCAATTTCCCTTCGAAATAATCCAAATAATATCCTTTAATTTCTTTTCTTGAACGATAAAAATCAATAATTGATTTACATTCTAAAAAATGTCGTTTATCCAATAAAGAATGTAATAATGCAACGGCAAATCTTGCTTTTTCAGGACGTCTCGCCTGAAGTTCTCTCAACAATGGTATGGCTTGTTCTATTTTTTTACCATTGATATAAGATTTGGCTAAATAAAATTCGGTTTCGTCACTAATAATATCTCGATTTTTCTTTTTGTCTTCACCAGGAGATTCAATGTAGCCTAATTCTATTAATTGATCCATGGCGTGCTTTTCTGCCCAAGGATCTAATCTTAAACTTTCGGCATGACGTGCATCATCCCCCGGAACATTTTCCCAAGAGTCGATAAATTTTGGTTCAATATTTTGGTTGAAAATTTGAAGAAGAGGCTTTCCCTCCATATCTTTTCCAACAGGTAAATCGAATAAAGTTAGAAGTGTTGGTGTGATATCAATAATGGAGGCTCCGTAAATGGATTCTCCTTTTTTAATTTGTGGTCCTCTTGCACAAAAAACGCCCAATGAACGATGTTCAACAGCGGGGCCAGCAGGATCTTTGGGAATAAATTTGGGACGAAGATGATCAGAATGAAAACCATGATCTGAAACAATAATCACTGTAGTATTATCATCTATTAAATTCAAATATGTTTCAAGCATCATATCAAAAAAGCGATAAGCACCTTCGATTACTTGATTATACAGATCAAAATATTTTTGTTTGATATGTGTCATTTTAGGCGGAGCATAACGCATAAAAACGTGACTAAAATGATCTAACCCATCAAAATAAACGGCATTAAAATCTGCTGGTTTATTTCTTAAAAAATGGGTAGCTATACTATGAACGGTAATCGTTTGTGAAAATATATTTATGAATCTATATAATGACGGATCCTTTTCTGTGTCTATTTCTCGTAATCGCGGAATAAAAGGTTCAACCAAATTAGGGGTAATTTCGGTTGGATGAACTCTTAATTCTAACAACTCTTCCTTTAGGGACATAGGATGAATCATATTATCACCAATTACCCAATCTTCCGCCTTTTTTTCGTTGGCCACTTGGATGAAATTGCAAACCATATTTCCGTTAATTTTCTCTACCGGAAAACTAGGCCACCAAGCGGTGATATTTGATTTAAATCCTTCTTGATTTAATATATTCCAAATTGCTTTTACTTTTCGCGAAGTGGAGTTGACGCTTCGCACATCTATTCCATTGGGATCGGGCTCTACAAAACCTAAAATTCCATGATCATACGCTCGTTTACCTGTAGCAATGGATGTCCATAGCATAGGCGAAAGCGGTGGATCTAAAGTAGCAATATTTCCACGCACACCTTCACTAAGGAATTTTTTGAGTGAAGGCATTTTACCATCAGCCATAAATTTATCAATTAGCTTCCAGTCGGCAGCATCCCAGCCTAATAGTAAAACCTTATTTTTCGTCTTTTTCAAGAATTATTTTCTGTAATAAAAGTAATGATGATATTAAAAAAAAACCCCGACTAAAGGTCAGGGTTTATTACTATAATTAATAGGAAATTATCTTACAACGATTTTTTGTTGGAAAGATCCTTCAGTGAATTCAGCATTCACTACATAAAGACCTGCAGACATAGAAGAAAGATCGATTGATTGAGTATAATTGTTTAAAGAACCATTATAAACTACTTTACCTTCCATGTTGATGATAGTAAGGTTACCGTTAGTTCCGTCAATCACATTAACATCTAGTCTATTGTTTGCGAAATTAACTAGAGCAAGTTCGTCAGAATTTACTTCAATTCCTAGACCCATTGCACCTGCAAGGATTGGTCCATTAGCCACCATATTGTATGCATAATCCTTAACTGTTAATGTAACACCATCAGCAGAATAATCCATTCTTACCCAACCATAGTGAGTGTTTGTTCCAGCCATAAAGCGAACACCTAAATACAAGTTACTTGCACCAATCCATACACCACCTTGTGAAGTTCCTGAATAACCAGGATACGCAGGGAATGAATAGTTAAGTAAATAACCTAAAAAGGCACCACTATCTGCAGAAGCAAAAGCACCAGCAGCGTCGATAACTGTGTTAAGTGCAAGAGCAGCAGGAGATCCACTTGAAACGGTCATCACAGCATTACCTGGAAGCGTGACTGCTAATGCAGCGTCATAAGTTACATTGTAAGCAACACCTGGAGAAGCAGACGAACCAGTTGTTCCTGTAAATGAGCCAACTTGTTTAACAATACCTAAATCAGCATTTGCATCGCCATCAAAATTAATTTGAACAGAAGCAGTATCATTAATCAATACAGCATCTGGATTGATATCTGTATAACCTAATTGTGCATTAGCACCGGCAGAAATTGCCACAGCACCTGCAGTTAATGCAGAATACTTTAAAAGTTTCTTTTCAAGAGTAGAGTTTTCTTTCATGTTTTATTGTTTTGTGCAAGTTTAACGATTATTTGACATTATCTTTTCATTAAAGAACTATTTTTTTAAACAATTGCTTGAACATATTTCATTTTAATTGATTTAAAGGCTCTATATCAAAACATTATTCATTCTAAAAAGCTTTTTAACGGCTGTTGTTTTCTCCTCAATATCAATCTCCAAATCCAACATATTGGCAATGGATTGTATTTCTGTTTCAGTATTTGTTAAAAGCTCATTGAGATCTACAATTACCAATTCAGTGTTTGGATGAGAATCAATCCATATTTGAGCTTTTTCCACTTTTGCAGCAAGGTTATTTGCAATACCCGAATCATAGGTGTTTTCTTTTTTGCCCTTGGTTCTGTGATAAGAGTCAATAATGTCGTTCATCGAACGGTTCATCCAAATGATTTTATATTTGAAATCATTAGGCAATTCTGTTAATTTTCCAACATTAACTTTAACTGCCTTATCAGCACAGTCATCAACCCATATTTTATCTGTAACCAGATTAATAGTTTTCGAATAATCAAAATATCCTTTAGGGTTAAATTCATCAGGCTTTCTTACATCATCATACAGAATATCTACTCCCAACTCTCTTAAAACTTGCATCATTAAAGAAGTTCCCGATCTTCTTAAGCCAGTAACGATAATTCTATCACCTTTATGGTTATTTTCATAAATATCTTTATGTTTTTTCGCCAAATCTGTTAAGCCTAATTTATCATAGGTTAAATACAACCAATGATGGCATTTGGGCATGTTTAATTTTAATGAAAGAGCATACGAAAACGCATTTGCAGCAGCCTCATATCTTCCCGTTTTAAACAATGCCTCTCCTAAATTAAAATGAGCGCCTGGCATATAATTGCTTATTTCAATAGCATTCAAAAACGCCTCTATAGCTTCATCGTATCTGCTTCTTTTTAAATAAGAATATCCTAAACCATGAAAAGCCAAGTTTTCAAAAGGATCGAGTTGAATTGCGTTTTTGAATTCAACTTCAGCCTCATTAAACATGTAACGCATGTTATAAGCTCTTCCCAAATGGTATAATAATTTGGGAGAAATATTCGGATTTTTTGTTTTTAACTCTTCGAATATCTTAGCTGCTTTTTTAGGTCTATGCGTAAGAATATCTAATAATCCTTCGTAGAACATCAACTTATTAACCGGATAATCCTCCAATGTTTTAACATTTTCAATCAGGTCTCTACATTTTTTAAAATTTCTGTTATTGGTATAAACTGGAATTAATTTCAATTTATATCTTAAAACATCCGGTTTCTTAGCCGTGATTTCTTCTAAAATATCAATTCCTTCTTTCGTTTTTCCTCCATCAATGTATGCACGTGCCAAATAGAATTTTGCCTCGTAGGTAGCTGCTTCAACCGCATTGGCTTTGTTTTCATCTGGCTTTTCGATATACCCCAAATCAATTAATTGTTGCATTGCCTCAGCAGAAGCCCATGCATCTTCTTGATCAAGAAGTTTTATTCTTCCGTCATTACCTTCTACATTTTCCCAAGACGGAATAAATTCAGGTTCTTCTTTTTCGTTATCATTAAAAATTTGGTTCAAAACCTTTCCTTCCATATCTTTTCCAACGGGCAATCCAAATAAATGCAAAAGGGTTGGCGTTACATCAACTAATGAGGCTCCATAAATGGTATCGCCTTTTTTTATTCCAGGGCCCTTAATTGCAAAAAAGCCATATGGGCTATGCTCGTGCGCAGGTGATGCAGGCTCCTTAGGTAAAAAATTCGGTCTTTGATGATCAGGGTGGAAACCATGGTCGGATAAAATTAAAACAGTGGTATCCTCATCTACTAATTTTAAAACTCTTTCTAATAACATGTCATGGAATCTATATCCTGCAGTTACGATATCTTTAAAATATTCAAAAAACTCAGGGTCGATTGACTTCATCTTAGGAGGATGGAATTTCATTCCAATATGGCATAAATGATCTATCGTATCGAGATAAATTGCCGTAAAATCCCATTCCGTATTCGCTAAAGAATAAGTTCCTGCGCTATGAATGGTTGCACAAGTAGCAATGTTTTTGGTAACATTACTAACTAGTGTAAGAATACTGTTAGCTTTCTTCCTTTCTTCCTCAGTCAAACTTTCATCCTTAGAAATTGGAAGAAATTTATCAATGATTTCCTTTACTTTCGGAATAAAACTTTCTATAATTGTTAATGTAATTTCATCTGCGTGAACCCTCATTTTCTTGAATTCTTCAGCAAGATTTTCAGGATGTACGGTTCCCTCTGGCATGGGCCAAGGTTTGTCGATTTTGTCTTTTACTGGTTGATAAAAATTGGATACCATTACTCCATTTATCTTATCGACAGGATGACTTGGCCACCAACCAATCACATTGCTTCGCAAACCTTCTTGATTTAAAATATTCCAAATTGCCTTTACTTTACGTGAAGAAGACATAACCGGACGCAATCCATCGCCCGTTGGTAATGGCTCAATGAATCCCATTACACCATGATCATACGCCCTTTTACCAGTAGCAATGGAAGTCCATAACATAGGTGAAAATGGAGGATCAAGGGTTTCTATTTTACCGCTGGTACCTTCTTCTAAAAACTTTTTTAAAGTTGGCATCAAGCCCTGTTCAATCAAAGGATTGATTATTTTCCATTCGGCTGCATCCCAACCTAAAAGAACTAGCTTCTTAACTTTCTTTCTGCTCATTTTTATCCTCTTCTTTATTCTTATTATTTTCTTTCATTTTTAAGTTACGTGCTTTTCTCCATAACTTCACTCCAACGTCTCCAAGCGCCAACAAGCCCAAAGCTCCATCGGCTGGAATTTGATCTAAAGGAATTTGAATATCTTCTTTCTTATTTGACATATAAAATATTTTAAGGGCAAATTTACAATTTTTTAAATAAAAAAGCCCGATGATTTTGTCATCGGGCTTAATTAAACCAATTTTAAATTTAATTCTTAACCATCGGCAAATTGAATTTTGAATCATTCGTTAACAACGTAATTGTATAAGCGCCAGAAGAAAGATTCTGTACATCTATCTGTTGTTGATTTTTACCTCTAGACAAATTTCCGAAATTACCGTTTAATACCATTCTTCCTGTAATGTCATGTATTTCGAAACTTACTTCGTTTTCCTCTAATAAATCCATTGACAAAGTTACCATTTCGGTTGCTGGATTTGGGAATATTGAAATATTCATCAAAGCAGATTCATCATCCACTGAGTTAACTGAATTATCCCATAATTGAATATCATCAACTGCTGCTTCAATCAAACTTCCTCCATCTAAATTTTGACCAATACGGGTAGAATCAGAAGCAATAAATCTTAATCTCATTGTTGATGTTGGAGTAATAACGTCAGCAATTCTAAATACATTTCTTCTCCATCTTCTATCTGAAGTTTTGGTATTTTCTACAAACGTCCAACTAGTTCCGCCATCATTACTAATTTGCACATGCCACCAGTCTGCATTAGGATTTGCACCTGTTGGGGGATTATTAATATACCATCTGAAATAAGAAATAGTTGGATTTGCATAAGCTGAAACATCAAAAACTGCTGATTGTAATGTAGTTCTTCCTGCATCAACGTCAGCTGTTCCAACGGCGTCTGTTGAAGTTGAAGCGTTTGCTGTAAAATAACAAAGTTCGCCCCCTGCAGTATGTTGATAGTATGGTTGAACCGCAGTAGTTGTATCACCCGTTGTAGAAAAAGAACCTATTGGAATGGAAAGAATCCAATCACCTGTTGTGTTATTATCGCTTGATAAACCAGTTTGGAAAGTTCCAAAATCATCAAAATTATCACCGTCATCTGTTTTTTCAAGATCAAATGAAACCATGATGAAATTTGGCAAATTAGGATCTGTTTGTTCTGCTCCGATTGGTTTAACCGCAGCCACTTCTCCATTAATATCTTCTGCATACAAATAATAAGCAACCACAGTACCGATTGGTTGAGCAGCAATATCTGTAGTATAATTATTACTAGAGACATTTGTCATAGCTACTGTATTCCAAGTTCCGTCATTTATTTTATAGTTACAAAATACTTCTTCTAAGTATTGTGTATATGGGAAATTCAATTGCAATGAACTATTGATAGTAATCGGATTACTATGAGGAGCAGAGGTTAATTGTGTGTGAATCAAATTTGCATTCGAAATTAAATTAATTCCATGTAAAGCAAATGCATCTACAATTGCTTGTCCATTTGGAGTTCCGTTGGTTAAGTCTGCATCATCATCATCAGCTTGAAGGGCATCAATTAAAACGTCAGTAAATGCAACTCCTTCATTTCCGTTAAATGCTGTAGCTTGAAGTCCAGGATAAGCAAGAGCAAAAATATTCATCATTGCAGGCATGTTACTTCCTAGATTTAAATAAGTATCCCACCAAGCACCTGCAATAATTTCTCCGTCAGCATGCACTTGACCAACCAGATTTACGGGATAAACTTTTTTATTAATGTCATATCTACGAATATAATCAGTTACTACAGCTATATCCGTTCCTTCTCCTAAAATTGGATTTTCTGTGATAGAATAAGCCCAAACATCAGCATAACCTTCATTCATTCCGCCATTGTTAAAATTACTTCCGTTATCCAAATAATAATTATCATTAATTCCATGGCCGTACTCATGATAAACAACGTCTCCAGTTGTTGCAAAAGAGGTGCATCCATTTGCCTGAGCATAAAAATTAATGGAAGATCCGTTGTAAAAAGCATTACAATCTCCAGTCGTTAAATCCACATTAGTAGTTAATGAAAAATCCATTCCTGTGAAAGTAGGAATTAATGCTTTCAGATGATCATGAACAATATTTACATGATAATAAGCAGAAGATTCTTGTGAAGTTGAATTAGCATTAAATGAAATTGCATTTAATCCATCAATTACGGTTGTAGTGAAAGATGGAGTGACATTATTTGTTCTTACTGTAGACCATAATCCGCGTAAGAAAAAAGTGGCAGTTTGAGTTCCGGAGGCACCCGACTGTGAAAAGCCATTTAAGTCGGTGTTATAGGTAGCAGAAGCAACAGAATATTCCATATTAGCCATTGGTTCATTTGAAATTGGGTTGAACGAATGTGTTGGATAAACTTCAGCTGTAACTTCAACTTCAATTGCTCCACCTTTCGATTCATGACCATGACCATCAGAATGCATCACTTTATTTGCTCTATATAAAATTTCACCATTGTGTGCATCAACTAAAGTATAATAATCTGCAGGAATTCCATCATGCATTGTTTCTACATTTACTTGATAAACTAATTTGTACTTATTAGCCTTGTTCTCTGGAACTGGTAAAATAAATAACTCAGCATTAGTTGTAATATTGGTTATTGCTTCGTCTAAGCCTGTAGATGCAGCATTTTCGGCTCCAGCAACCATAATCGTTGGATTAACATCCACATCGATATCATTAAAAACATCGGCTCCAAAAAGGATTACTTGTCCCGCTCTAGTTAATTTAACAGTCAAACGACTTTCTAAAACTTTTAATCCGTTATGAATTTGGTGATAATTTACAAAATCATGCTTTTCATTAGCTAATTTTCCAGTTAAAGCAAGTTCACTCACTGGAATTTTAAATTCACTAAGGTGACCTAAAATAAAATTCATTGCACGTTGCTCCGCATTACTTCCAGCAACGGAAATTGGCACTCCGTAGGCTCTGTGAGGTTTACGGTTTTCTTCATTAAATACAACCCACCAATCACCATTATGTGATAAAAAGTTTTTCCAAGCGTGATGATTCCTCAATTCTTCTTGCAAAGAAATATCTGGAGTTCTACCTGCTTGATGAAAGGTTTTTTCGACCTTATTTTTTGAATAGTTAACATCACCGCCAGCAAAAGACATTGATGAAACCATTAAAAAAGTTGCTACGAAGTAAAGTTGTTTGCGCATAGTTTATTTTTTGTTCAGGTGTAATTTCGGAATTATTTAAATACCAAAATCTACCTTTCCCTAATTAAACCATAAATTGTGGAAAAACAACAGTCGTAAAGAATTGATTTAAGTTAAAAGATGGGGAAATGTTATTTTTTCAACAACTAAAAAACTTAATTTTCCTCTGTTTTATGGGTCTTTTTAGTACCTGCATACAAATCGAAGCATTGAAATTTGCATTCCAATGGACCATTGAAGACGGTAAATCTTCGTGAAGTTTTAAGTCCTATATTTTTTAATGCTTCAAAATTTGAACTTATAACGCAAGCGCGATAGCCAGAATATTGATGTTTAAAAGTGGTGCCCATTTCGGCATAAAGTTCCGGTACAGATTGACTTCTTAATCTTTCACCATAAGGAGGATTTACAATAATAATTCCAGATGAATAAGGTGGTTTCATTTTCATCATATCCGCCTTTATAATATTAACTTGAACTAACGGAGAGAGAAAAGCGGTATTTATTCTAGCCAATTCCACATTAGGCATATCAAATTCGAAACCAGTAATTGATAATTCAGAGGAAGATATTTTTTTATCAGCAGTATTTTTTACCTCAGTTAAAAGTTTTTCATCATAATCTCTCCACTTTTGAAAACCAAAAGATTTACGGTATTTCCCAGACGGTGTATTGGTCAATAACATTCCAGCCTCGGCTAAAATAGTTCCACTACCACACATGGGATCAAGAAAAGGAACGTCACATTTCCATTCAGATAATTTGATTAATCCTGCCGCCAAAACTTCATTAAGATGAGCCTCTCCTACTCTTTTTCGGTAACCTCTTTTATAAAGTGGTTCACCAGTGCTATCCAGTGAAATGGTTATTTCATCGTTATAAATATGAACTTGAATTTTTAAATCTGGATTTTCGGTATCTATAGATGGTCGGTCTTCATATTTATCTCTGAACTGATCTACAATTGCGTCTTTTACTTTTAAAACTACGAAACGACTGTGCTCAAAAAGTTCAGAAGAAATGGTGGCGTGAATGCTAAAAGTTTTATCCAGTGCTAAAAAGTCATCCCAATTAATTCTTTGAACACCATCATAAATTTCATCTGTATTATTTGCAGTAAAACCAAAAATAGGCACTAGAACATTTAATGAAAAACGCGATTCATAATTCATTCTATAGAGCGTTCTTTTATCGCCTGAAAAAGAAACTGCTCTTTTCAAATTTTCAATATTTTCTCCTCCGAAACTTCGAATTTCATCGGCAACGATATCCTCAAAACCATGAAAGGTTTTCACCAACATATCAAATTTAGCACTCATTTTACAGTTTCCTTCTTTTTTTTCGATTTACAGCCTTTTAAAAGTTTGGGTGAAATATCCTTTTTTCCCATAAATTCAGCAATTCTACAATCCTCGCAAGCATCTTTCTTTTTGCCTAACATAAATTTAGAAACACAACGATTAAAGTAAGCTTCTTGATCGGCTGCATTATAAAAAATTGCTTTTGTATAATCATCAATGGCTAACTGATATTTTTTTTGCAAATCGTAACACATTCCACGATTAAAATAAACATCGGGATCATCAGGATGCAAGATAATTGCCTTTGTGTAATCAGTTATCGCTTTTTCGTATTGCTCTAATGAATAATAAGAAATTCCTCGATTATAAAACGCTTCAAAATTTTCTTTATCTATGGTAATTATATTACTAAAATCAGAAACAGCTTCATCATACCATTCTAATTTATTGTTGCAATATCCTCTATAAAACCAAGCGTCTAAATTATTTTTATCTAATAATAAACAATCATCCAAATCTGTTTTTGCTAATTCAAATTGCGCTAATTCGATCAATACGGTTGCTCTTCCCACCAATCCTTCTTCACTGTCGGGATAAATTTGTAAAAGTTTATTATAATCATCCAACGCTTTATCAAAATTAAATGTAAAAGAATGTGTTATGGCCCTATTGAGATAAATATTTGCATCTGATGAATCTCTTTCTTGAGCAGCATCAAACATATCCTCTGCTTTTCCCATATGAGGCGCTCTCATATACACAATTCCTTTCCAAAAAAAAGCTTGATATTGACCCGGATTCATTTTTATCGCTCTATCCAAGTTTTTTAAGGCCATGTCATACAACTCTGTTTCTGCTTGAACTTTTCCAATTCCCACCAATGATTCATAATGGAGCGTATCAATCTTAAATGCTTTTCTATACATTCTATCAGCCGATTCCATATTGCCAGATTGAAAATACGCTTCTCCCATATTGTAAAGCGTGTAAACATCCTCTGGAGCTAAGTCAAGTGCGGCTTTATAATAGACTAATGCCAATTCATTATTTCCGATATAATAATACAAAGCTCCCATTTTACGCAAACCCAATTCATCTTCGGGTTCGAGTTTGGTATAAATTTCAAAATCAGTAATGGCAGAGTCAATTCTTCCCAAATAGAAATAGGAACTTCCTCGGTAATAATAAGATTTATTGAAACACTTAGCTAAAGAAGTAGCGTTAATTAATTTGGTAAACGATTTTACAGAATTTGTATAATCGGTAGAATCAAAAAATGCAATTGATTTGCCATAATCAGCAGAATATTTAGCGCAATTAATTTGGGCATTAACTGCAATTGAGATTGAGAAAACAAGAAAAAATATCCACCATTTTTGCATATACAAATCTAAAAGTAATAATCAAAGTATTAACAAAGTGCCTGAATTGTTTTCACATTTTAAGAAACGATAAAAATGAATTGTAATTTTACCCACTTAAAATTTTAGTCGTATGTCGAATAAAAATAAAAAAATGGCTGGTGTAGTTTACTCTACCAATCCTGATTTTCAGTATAAAAAAAGTGAAGACTTTGAAGATTCAGAAGATATTGCCAAAAGTAAGAATCAAGATTTACGTATCTGGTTAGACCGAAAAGGTGGAGGAAAAGTGGTGAGTCGTGTAACTGGATTTACTGGGAAAACGAGTGAAATAGAAGAATTAGCTAAAATGTTGAAGCAAAAATGCGGGGTGGGCGGAGCAATGAAGGAAAGAGAAATATTAATTCAAGGAGATCATCGAAAGAAAATGCAAGAACTTTTGATCAAAGAAGGATATTCGGTGAAACTTGCAGGGGGATGAAAAGAAATTAATAATGAAAAATTTAAAATTAAAAATAAAAGGCAAGATTCTTTCCATCTTACTTTTAGCACTTTTATTCGGCTCGTGTGGAAGTAATGATACTCCAGAATTAAAAGTAGAAGTTCCCAAAATAGATAGTACTAAGTATTACGATTCGCTTTTTAAAGAAGCAAGATTTACCATCGATACATTTTTCCAGAAGAGATTAGAATTGCAAGAATTTAATGGGAATATTTTATTTGCTTATAAAGGCCATATCATCTTAGAGAAAAGTTATGGATTTACCAATCCCACTGATTCCGTTCCCTTAAAAAAAGATCATCAATTTCAAATTGCTTCTATCACAAAAACTGTTACTTCTACGGCTATTTTGCAATTGATGGAAAAAGGGAAACTAAAATTAAGTGATTCCGTGAATATTTATATTGATAGTTTTCCGTATCGCGGAATTACTATAGAAATGTTACTTTGTCATAGAGGCGGATTAAGTAAATATGAATATTACTGTGATGATTTTTGGTTGGATAAAAAAATTCCTATAAAGAATCTGGATGTGGTAGAAATAATGAAAATTCATTGTCCGAAGCCCTACCATCAGCCTGATGGCACGTTTGAATATAGCAATACAGGCTACATGCTTCTTTCACTAATTATTGAAAAAGCCAGTGGAAAAACCTATTCGAATTATTTAAAAGAAAATATTTTCAAACCTGCTGGAATGAAAAATACAGTTGTTTATGAACCTGGGAAATTGATAAAAAATGAAGTTTTAGGGTATAATGGAGAAGGTAATTTCATTGAGGATTCGTATTTAAATGGCGCTTCTGGAGACAAAGGAATTTAAACCACTGCTGAAGATCTTTTAAAATATGACAGGGCACTTCGAAATAAAAAATTACTCTCGGCAAAAACACAGAAATTAGCCTATACTCCAACCAGTAAAGAGCGCGAAGAAAAAGGAAAAGATAATTATGGTTTTGGATGGAGATTAAAAAGTTCTCATAATGGATATCAAATCGTTTATCACACGGGTTGGTGGAAAGGATTTAGAGGGAATTTTATTCGTAATATGACAAAAGATATTACCATTATTACATTGGATAATATTAAAAGAGGTCCCTTTATTTCGGTGGAATCATTGATTGAATTGACTGAGGGAATTATAGAGGAGAAAAAGAAGGCAAATAACCAAGTAGAGAATTAGCCAATAGAGGAAGAAGTAGCAGCAGTAGTTTTGGGTCCTTCGATACGCTTTTCGAAGACTCAAAGCTACTCAGGATGACAAAAGTTATTGGCAAAGATTCTTCGTTGCACTCAGAATGACAAACGCTTCGTTCAGAGTGACGTTACACTTAAAAAACTATCCGCCTAAGTTTGTGATGATTTTATCTTTTGGATATTTCACCGAATAATTAAACTTTAAAACCTTGCTTTCTCCTGCTGGAACTTCCATTTCCCAATCTAGTTTACCTGTTTCTTTATTGTGTTTTGCTCCTGAAGTTTCTCCTGTGGTAATTTCAATTTCCTTTAGTGTAGAAAGAGGAAACTGATCATAAATATTTAATTTAACAGCTGTTTTTCTGGAATTACGAATAGAGATTTCAAAACCCATGTTGGATTTTCGAGAGCCACCAATAATGGCATTTCCTGAAAAATCTTTTGTTTTTTTACGCGTTATGATGACTGAATTATCTCTTCCCATGGATAAATCTAATGTATCTTCCACGCTTTGTGAATCGAAATACGAACGACCAGTATAGGTATCATTGATATAAACATTCACATATCCTGGAATGAAATTATACTTTTCCCATCCACTAATACTGGCTACTAAGAATGCATCCTTATCCAATTTTGGTATTGCATAATAAGCATACGAGGCCGGGATATCATACTTTTTAATTTCTACCGTATTTTCTTTCCCATCACATAAAATAGTATAAGGAATATCAATATCATATTCGGCGTTAACACCTGTTTCGATAATGGTGGTGTAATTATAAGAAGTATTGGCAGTCCAATTATATGAAAAGCTCTTCATATTATTAATTGGAGCTGTAAATGAACCAGAAGATTGAGTGGTAATTTCAACCGCATCTAATTGTACTTTATCGTATTCATAATTCTCTGCGTTTTTCTCATCATAAACAGTTTCGGTTTTCATTGCAGCATTCCCTCTTCCTTTTCTATTAGATTTTTGGACTACTTCATCATAAGCATATAAACTCCACATCGCTAAATCGGGTTTGGTTTTATTTTTATTGGGATTTCCTGTAGACAATTTCAATTTTACATTATTCCAATCTTCGCCTGTTGTTTGAGTAACGGTTGCCTTTAATACTAATTCTAGAGGAGAATCTACATTTTTGGCTTTTGCATCATAATTGGCCACCCAACTTGCATTATTTACCAAATAGGTAATTTTTACGTTCGATGTGGTATTTTTTGAAGCCGATAAATTGACAGAAACTGTAGTGGTATAACGATTAAATTTGGTTACCAATTCATTTATTTGATTCTGTATTCTACCATATTCTATATTCATTCTTTTTGCCTTGATTTCGCAGTCATACATTTTATCTTGTAATTCAGATAATTTCACTTTGTAAATTTCCATCATACTCAACATATCCTCAACAGTTATTCCTTTGTTTTCTCCTTTGAAAACATGATTCGCCATCAAAAGATTTTGCTGCTCGTTATAAACATTCAAATAGGTTTGATTTAATTTAATTTCATCTTGTACTCGATTTAATTCCTTTTTCATTGCTTTCACATCTGACCGTTCGAATCCTTCTTGTAAATAATTTACGGATGAGTTTACTGAGACTATAGTGTACGCATCACTTCCTTCTACTTGAATACTTCCAGGAATAATTTGTTGCGAAAGTTTTTCAAACGAAATCAAATTTGTTCCTGCCGTAAGATTGATTTTTGCTTCGCGAGTAATCTGTGCGTTATTCAAAAAAACGGTGACCTCAGAAATTTTAGAGTCTGCAATTATTTCCTTTTTTTGTGCGAATGAAAATAAATTCATTGTTACAAATGTTATGACAAATATTTTTTTCATATCAATATATTATAAATT
>JBIPLT010000174.1:0-6602 GCA_044368255.1 Flavobacteriales bacterium | reverse complement strand
AGAGATTTTTGTTTTTCTTGGGGATATTAAAAAAGTGGAGCATCCCGATTTTCAGCGCTTATTTATTGAAAAAAAATACCCTAATGTGATTCATTTACCAGCTGTTCATGCGTTGAAACTTAAATTCTATTTGCATAAAGCAAAAGCTTGCCTAGCGCCCATGTGGGATGGCTGGGATGGAAATATGATTTCTCATCATAAAGTTTTGCAATATTTGTCTCAAGGTAAGCCAGTATTTAGTCCAGTTTTTAGTGCCTATCAAAGTTTTTCGGAATTGCTTTATATGGAAAAAAATGCTGAGCGGTTACTTCATGAAATCGATGTATTTTTGAAGGAGGGTGAACCAGAATTTTTATCGGAACGTAGAATACAGTTTACAAAAAATCTATCCTATCAGACGCATGTAAATAATATTTTAAATTTTATTTATACATTAAAATGATAAATAATAAAATACATATTGCATTTGTTATTCATGACGCTAATCCTGTTCCCTATTTTAATTGGTTTGCGGCTAAGGCGGTAAATTCGGAAAGGTATACTTTCAGCTTCATTTTTCTTAATGAAGATATTTCAAAAATTCAAAGTCACATGAGTCAATATGGATTTCCAATTCATTGGATTCAGTTTGATAATAATCATAAAAAAAGAGCTTTGATTTATGCATTTAGGAAATTGTATTTTCTATTTAAAAAAATCAAACCGGATATTCTTCATTCACATCTTTTTTATGACGGAGTAATTGCACTGACTGCGGCCAAATGGGCAGGTATCAAAATACGAATACAAACAAAACAGAGTACTGGTTTTAATTGGTATTATGCACCCAAAGCAGTACGCTTCGATAAAATGAAAAATCGTTTGGCAACCCATTTAATTGCTGTTTCAGGTGAGTGTCGTGATTTTGTCATTCAAAAAGAAAAGGCCAATCCCAGTAAAGTTTATTTAGTGAACCATGGTGTCGATGTAAATGAGACGACTTTGGCTACAAACGAACAAATGGATTTTATCCGAAAGAAATATAATCCAGAAAATAAATTAATGGCCATGATGGTGGCTCGTTATATTGATTGGAAAGGATACATTTATTTTATTAAGGCAGCAGCCGAAGTTTTGAAGAAAAATGAAAATATTATTTTTTTAGGAATAGGAACTGGTCCACAGTTACCCGAATTACAAAAATTGATCAATGAACTTGGTATAGAAAAGAATTTTATTCTTACTGGATTTATTCAACGTGATTTAATTCCTGCAGTTTACCAGGCGGGTGATTTTTATGTCCACACAGCCTTTAGAGAACCCTTCGGATTTGTAATTGCAGAAGCCATGTTGAATGGATTGCCAATGGTAACTACTCCAACTGGAGCAGCAGGTGATGCTATTCGTCACTTAGAAAATGGTTATTTGGTAGATTATCATAACGTAGAGCAGCTAATTGAAGGAATTAATTATTTGGCTGCATTATCTCCATCCGAGCGAAAAGAAATTGGAAATAAAGCTAAAATGACTGCAGAAAAGATATTTTCATTCGATAATATGTGGAAAGGTTATACTGAAATTTATGACGAAGCAATTGCAAAATTGAAATGAAAAGTCAACGAAAAGATGTTCTCGTATATACCTTCCAAAGCTTGGAAGATCCTTTAATAAAAGGATTAATGTTGCAGTATCTAATTGATATTTCAAAGGGAAGTAGTTATCGTTTTCATCTTATTACGCATGAACAAAAAAATTTCAAATTATCAGCAACGGCTTCCAAGATTAAAAAAATAGAATTAGAACAGTTAGGCATCATTTGGCATCCATTAGATTATCATACTGGAAAGTTTTTATTGATTAAAAAATTATTAGATTTTTTAAAAAGCTTTTGGATTTGTTTACGAATTAGAATTAGGTTTCGCACTAAGGTTATTATTGGATTTCTTCCAATAGCAGCAGGCTTTAGTGCTATTCTTGCACCAATTCTTCGAATGAAACTGGTTACTTATTGCTTCGAGCCACACAGTGAATACATGAGCGATTTTGGTATATGGAGCAAAAAAAGTTTAAAGTATGCTCTATTGAGAAAATATGAGCGAAGTCAAATTGAAATTTCCTCTGATATAATTGTACCCACAACTCATACGGAGAGATTGGCAAATAAAATAAATCCCTTTGCACGTAAATATGTTTTTCCAATTAGTATTGATACTGACAAAAATATTTTTGACGATTTAGCAAGAAATAAACTACGAAAACAGTATTTAATAAATAATAAAACAACCCTCTTGTACATGGGTAAATTCGGTGGGATTTACTATGGAGTTCCTGTTCTAATAGATTTTCTAGTGAAATTTCATTCATTAGAAAATTACCATGTTCTCATCATATCTTCCGACAAAGAGGAAATAGATTCTTATATCATAAAAAAAGGTTTAGATCAAACATTTTTCACAGTTTTAAATTACATTCCTTATGAAAGAATACATGAATTTATTTCTGTTGCTGATTTTGGACTTGTAGCTGTTCCGCCTTTGCCCTCGCAAAAATATCGAACACCTGTGAAAACTGGATTATATTTAGCTTGTGGAATTCCATATTTAATCAATAGAGGAATTGCTGAAGACGACACCATTGCAGAAAGAGAAAATGTGGGAGTTGCGGTAGATGATTTAATAAATACAGATATTAATTTACTACATCTATCCATTTTAAAGATACTAAATGATCCGAGTCACCATGAGCGCTGTCGTAATACTGCAATAAAGTATCGAAGTCACCAACAAGCAGTGAAAGTTTTAGACGATATTCTTAAACATCATTATATTTGAAATATGAGAATTTTGGTAACTGGAGGAAATGGTTTTATTGGTTCTGCCTTGGTGGTTTCTTTATTAGCTGAGGGGCATCAAGTAACTGTGGTTACTTATTCCAAAGTAATTCAACTAAAGCCTCATGAAAATTTATTGATAAAAATTGGAGATTATGCCGATTTAAAATTCATGGACGAATATCTTCCAGGAATGGATTGTTTAATTCATTTGGCTTATACTACTGTTCCCGAAAATTCTGTGAAAGACCCCGTTTTTGACATCGATTCAAACGTTATATCTTCGCTTCGACTCATCGAAGGAATGCATAAGAACTTCGTTAAAAAGTTGATTTTCGTTTCCTCTGGTGGAGTAATTTATGGCGAGAATAATTCGATTATTAGTGAAAATTCTGAACTTCGACCAATTTCTTCTTACGGTATTTCAAAATATATTTTGGAAAAAAATATTGACCTACTTAGTCAACAATTAGAGATTCAATCATGTATTCTTAGAATTGCGAATGCTTATGGTCGTGGTCAACATGCAAAAAGAAATCAAGGTGTAATCAATATTTGGTCTGATAATATTCGTAATGAGAAAGAGATAAATTTGATTGGTACTGGTGACTTAATTCGAGATTTTATTCATATTGATGATGTTGTTTCAGCATTTCATAAGGTGCTTGAAAAAAATGTAACTGGTACATTTAATATTGGCACTGGTGTGGGCACTAACTTGAATAGAATTTTGAATTTGTTGGAAGAAGCGATAGGAAAAAAAGCATTGATAAAGTATATTCCCAATAGAGGATTCGATGTTTCGAGTAATATTTTATCGACCGATTTTTTTAGGAATAAAACCGGATGGAATCCATTAATAGATATTAGAACCGGAATCCACAGGGTGATTAATGAGGTTCCTAGCTTTTGAGGTATTCTTCTTTTTTCTGGTTTTTTGCTAAATAATTTAATACATATAAACCGCTTATCAGAAATGGTAGCATGGGTATTTTGAATCGCATAAGTGCTCCGTAATTTGAAGTAGTTATGCCGAGCATAAAAGAAAATAAAAGTGAAAATAACATACAAAACATTGGTAAAGGGTTATTGTAAATAATGCTTAAAATTCTTTTAGGCTTGTTTAAGAGAATAAGTTTAAATATTAAATAGATAATTAATATATTTTCCAAGGCAGATAAAATCATAAATGGAGAATCTGCTTCCCATAAAAATGGTCGAATCATTCCGGCTATTGTAGCCGCAGGAAAGAGTCGTAATGCACTAGAGGGTGTTCCATCAAAATTACCGATATCAAAACTTTTACCCTCATAATATTCCTGCTTTAAGTCATTTTGAGTAACAGAGGCAGTATTTAATGCCTTCTCAACAGAAAATTTATCCAAACTATCGCCAAGCATACTAAAAAACAAAACAGAAAAAGCGCCAATAAAAATAATTATAATTGGAATAAAAAAGAAAGCTATCGATGATTGACGAAATTTAGAAATTCTTTCGTAGAAAATCCAAAACAATGCACCTGGAAATAAAAGCATGAAAATATATGGTTTAATACCTAGGATAATCAATGAAAAAATAGCCAAGGAGATGTAATTATTGACCCTGTGTTTTTTTAAAATGAATATTTCATGCATTTGATAGGTGAATATACATGTGCCCATAAGTGTAAAAGAATCTTTTAATACACCCGAACCCCAAAAAATTGCTGATGGTAAAAACAATATCGCAATGGCTAATTGGAAATGCAGCTTGGGGTAATAACGATAAAATAACTGATACAGTTTCCATATACCTTGATAGGTGAAATAACTTATAAGTACACTAGTTATTAAATAACTTTTTCCAGTAATGATTGTGAGAGGGCTAATTAATTTAACTACGAGATAAGTTTTTGTATCTTCAAAAATATACTCATAAGGAAATCCAGTATAAAAGTCAAAATAAGAACGAGCTTCTTCTGTTGGAGGAGAAAATAAAACACTGAAATAAGAACTTGGATTTTTATAGAATAAATTAGCCATCGACATAGAAGATTCGAAATAACGTAACGTATCACCTCCATTATAGAAATAATAATAGATTAATAAAAAGAAAATTACACCGAAGAACTTAGCATAAAACCCCCATACATAATATTTATATTCGGGTTCCCTTTCAATTCTTAATTGTTTTTTTCGATGGGTAATTAAGGTTAAGGCAATAAAAAGTATGAAAAGCATAAACCATTCCCAGAAGTGGATATATATATTCTGAATTTGATAAACAGTCTGGGTATCTATATCAAGCAGGAACGACATATTTCAAAGATACTCACTCATGATGATACTTCTCACCTTTCAAAATTGAATAACCACGATACAATTGTTCATACAAAATCATTCGAACCATTTGATGGGTGAAGGTCATACCTGATAAACTTATTTTTCCATTTGATCTTTTGATAATATCTTCTGCAAATCCAAACGGCCCACCAATAATCAATACAAGTTGCTTGGTGTTCGATTCCTGTTCTCGCAATAAAAAGTCGTTGGCAAATTGTGTTGAACTAAAACTTTTACCCTTTTCATCCAATAAAATCACCTTGTCTGAAGGTAAAATTTCCTCAAACAATAATTTCGCCTCTTTCTTCTTCAACTCTTCAGAAGAAAGTTTTAAACCCTTTCCTGGATCTTTTATTATCTTAATCGTAAAGTCAGTATATCTTTTTATTTTATCAATATATTGATTTTCAATCGCCTTAAATTCTTTTTGATCGGTTTCTCCTATGAGTAGCACTTTAACCTTCATTTTATTTTTATTTCAACGTGTATAAATAATTCTAAACACTCTTCCATCAATCCGTAAAAAATCGCATTTTGGTATCAAATTTGCAATTTACCAAACAAATCTAATTAAAATGAATAAGATATTGACCGCCTTTTTAATGTTCATCTCGATGAACTTGTTTGCTCAAACAGATATTACAAACGATGTTCAAGGTTTGATTAAGGCAGGTAATTCCAAAGACCTTGCAAAATATTTTACGGATAATATCGACCTTGCTATTGATCATTCAGATTATGACGATATCGCAAGTAAATCTCAAGCAGAACAGATTTTGAAGAAATTTTTCGATGCTTGTGCTGTAAAATCGTTCTCTGTTAAACATACTGGAAAATCACAATTAGGCATAGAATACCGTATTGGTGAACTAGAATCAGCTTGTGGAAAGCACCGTGTAACTATTAATCTTAAAAAAGTAGGTGACGCTTTTTTGATTCATCAATTAAGAATTGAAGATGAATGATAATCAATAACTGAAACACTTTTTGTAATTTTGCCCGTATGGAAATAATTGATTTCATACGGGCTTCTTTTTTAGAAGATGTTGGTGAAGGTGATCATACTTCATTAGCCACTATACCAACAGGAACCATTTCTAAAGCAAAACTCTTGATTAAAGAACAAGGAATTCTTGCAGGAATGGATATAGCCAAACAAATATTGGACCTTCCTGAAATTAATTTAAAAGGGGAGTTTTTATTAAATGATGGCGATAAAGTAAATTCAGGTGATATTGCTTTTTATGTCGAAGGAACCGCTCATTCAATTCTCAAAGCCGAAAGACTATTATTAAATATCATGCAAAGGATGTCGGGTATTGCTACCATCACCAATAAATACGTTCAAGAAATTGCTGGAACAAATACCAAACTTCTCGATACTCGCAAAACAACACCATTATTAAGGATGCTCGAAAAACAAGCAGTCAGAATTGGTGGCGGATACAATCATCGATTCGGACTTTATGATA
>JBIPLT010000173.1:0-6629 GCA_044368255.1 Flavobacteriales bacterium | reverse complement strand
TAAAACTACCGCTTGAGGTTTTTCTTTCAGTAAAATTTCTTCAATTCCCTCTGTCATTAACGCGGTCATTCTTCCATGAGAGCCAGAACCAACATTCAAATTATAATTAGGTTGGGGAATATTCAATTCAGAAAAAAACTGTTCCGACATATTTTCATCGTAATGTTGGCCGGTGTGAACAATCACTTCTGTAATCTTATCAGAAAATTTATTTCGAATAGCGCGACTTAAGGCCGCAGCTTTTATGATTTGAGGTCTAGCCCCAATGATGGTGATTATTTTCATTAATCTATTTAAATCATTCCTTCGTCTGCGAAGCTAAAATAACCATTATCGGTTACAATGAGGTGGTCGAGCACTGGTATTTCCATGATCTTACCCGATTCCACCAATCTTTTGGTTAATTGTATATCCGGATCACTAGGCTTTAAGTTTCCACTCGGGTGATTATGACAAACAATAATAGCAGCGGATAATTTTTCTACTGCTGATTTGAAAATTAAACGAGTATCGGCAACAGTTCCCACAACGCCTCCTCTACTGATCATTGTTTTAGCAGTGATGTAATTGGCGCGATTCAAATGTAAAACCCAAAATTCTTCATAGGGTAAATCCATTAAAGTTCCTTTGATATAATCATATCCATTTTTACTGTTTACCACTCTCACTCTATCGGAATCCTCCTCTGTTTTTCTTCTTCTTGCTAATTCTAAAGCAGCTACAATAGTTATTGCTTTTGCTTCTCCAATTCCTTTAAATTTGGTTAGATCTGCTACTGATAAACGTGCTAGTTTATTTAAATTATTTTCAACACCTTCTGCCAAAATTCTCCGGGATAATTCAACCGCTGATTCTTCGTTATTTCCACTTCCAATTAAAATGGCCAACAACTCGGCATCCGACAAAACCGATTTTCCCTTTAAAAGTAATTTTTCGCGTGGGCGATCATCTTCAGCCCATTGCGGAATAGGTATTTTCTCTAAGTTATTCATTGTAATCAAATGAAAGGTATTAAAACTAAAAAATCCCGCCAGCAGCGGGACTTTCTCGAATATTTTTAACTATTAAAGTTTATTTACGTGGATAGCTAAACCAGATTTAAGGTTTGCTGCTTTGTTCTTGTGAATAATGTTTTTCTTAGCTAATTTATCAATCATAGAAAAGGCCTCAACTAACATAGTAGTTGCTTCTTTCTTATCTGAAGTTAACTTTAATTTTTTCAAATAAGTACGAGTAGTCTTAGTATAATACCTGTTACGAAGACGTTTTGCATCATTGCTACGAATTCTTTTAATTGACGACTTATGATTTGCCATAATCTAAAAATTTTGAGGATTTTACTCCTCTTGTTTAATTTAATTAGTGATGTGATTGCTCTCGCTTTCTACATTCACACTGTTTTTTCGTAGCCCGTAGGGGAATCGAACCCCTGTTTACAGAATGAAAATCTGCTGTCCTAACCCCTAGACGAACGGGCCAAAAGTTTTTCAGTTTTCAGTTTTTTTTAGATTGCTGAAAGCCTAAATATTGTTTTGGTGTTTTTAATATTAAAAAGAACTTCCCATTTTTTGGGGAGTGCAAATGTAACGAGAATTTTTATTTCAACAAATGCCACTTAAAAAAATCTATTCGAAATCGTCAGAATCTGCTTGAAACTTGAATCCCAGTCTTTTACCAGTCTTTATTTGCATGTTTTCGCTTAACTCCTTCAGTTCCATCACCGAAATTTCCTTGATTTGGTCGTAAGGAGTGGCCAAAAGATCAAAATCGATGGTGTATAAAAACACCGATTGTACGATTTCCTTAATTTTTTCTGGAGTAAGCTCCGAATTCATGAAATCGTTATACAAAAAGCCCAATTGCCTTTTGCCCTGAACCATGAAGTGATTATCCTTATTAATGAAGATTCTTGCGATCAGATATCCCACATCGCCCAACCGGTTGTATTTAACTGAATCTGCCAAAAAATTGAAAATATTAATTACTCCGCAATAACCACGCGTAGAATCTTCTATTAAATAAGAAGTTTTCCAAAGGGGATTAGCCTGATCAAACAAGAAAACATTGGTATGCATTTGAAAATAGAGAATATCACTTCCTAAGTTTACCTGAACTTCAAATTCGCCTCTATTCTCAAAACCAAATTTTAATCGAGTATCCTTTTTATGAACGTCTTCGGTCAACTGATTAATTACTGAATCTAACTCCTTTTTTAATAAGCCAAATTGCTTAAAGGTATTCGCATATACATCCTGTTTTAGTGAGCCTTTTTCACTCAAGGATTTTTTAATCATTTCATAAGCAGGTGTCTTTTCCATATTAATAGGCTTTTGCAAATAAAACTCTACGTGTGGATGGTTTTCCAGAAACCATACAAACTCCATTTTCTATTGTAGAATCCAAAGGCATACAACGAATAGTGGCTTTCGTTTCATTCTTTATTTTCTCTTCCGTTTCTTCTGTTCCATCCCAATGCGCCATCACAAATCCAGCATCATCATCCATTAATTTTTTGAATTCTTCGTAGGTATTCGTAGAAAACGTGTGGGCTTTTCTAAACTCAACTGCTTTGGTAAATAAATCCTTTTGCATTTGATCTAAAATATCTACCACTTTTTGCGTTAATCCTTCTTGAGATACAGATTCCTTGGTTTTTGTATCTCTACGCGCTAATTCAATCGTTCCATTTTGCAAATCACGCGGACCCAATGCTAAACGAATAGGGGTTCCTTTCAATTCATGCTCTGCAAATTTCCAACCCGGTTTATTTTTATCCGAATCATCAAATTTCACTCTTATTCCTCTTGATTCTAAATCTTTTTTAATGACAGAGACTTTATCAGCAATATTTTTTAATTCTTCTTCGCCTTTATAAATTGGCACAACGACCACTTGTGTTGGCGCTAATTTCGGAGGTATCACCAGTCCTTGATCATCGGAATGGGCCATAATTAAAGCACCCATTAAACGAGTAGAAACGCCCCAAGAAGTTGCCCAAACAAAATCTAATTTTCCAGTTTGATCGGCAAACTTCACATCAAATGCTTTGGCAAAATTTTGTCCTAAAAAATGAGAGGTTCCAGCTTGCAAGGCTTTTCCATCTTGCATCATGGCTTCTATACAATAGGTTTCATCGGCACCAGCAAATCTCTCAGAAGGTGTTTTAATTCCTTTTATCACTGGCAATGCCATATAATTTTCTACGAAATCGGCATAAACACCCAACATTTTTTCAGTTTCCTCAATAGCTTCTGCCTTGGTAGCATGAGCGGTATGTCCTTCTTGCCATAAAAATTCTGCTGTACGTAAAAATAAACGTGTACGCATTTCCCATCTCACCACATTTGCCCATTGATTAATCAATAAAGGTAAATCACGATACGATTGAATCCATCCTTTATAGGTATTCCAAATAATTGCCTCTGAAGTTGGGCGAACAATTAATTCTTCTTGTAATTTAGAATTCGGGTCAACAATCAATTTTCCTTTATTATTAGGATCGGCCATTAAGCGGTGATGAGTAACCACTGCACATTCTTTGGCGAATCCTTCGGCATGACCTTCTTCTAGTTCCAAAAAGGATTTAGGTACAAAAAGAGGAAAATAAGCATTTACATGGCCCGTCTCTTTGAACATAGTATCCAACTGTTTTTGGATATTTTCCCAGATGGCATACCCATGGGGTTTAATCACCATGCAACCTCTAACTGCCGAGTGGTCAGCTAAATCAGCATTGATTACAATATCATTGTACCATTTAGAATAATCTTTGTCTCTTGGCGTTATTACTTTACTCATGTTTGTAATTTGTAAATGAAAAACTGGTATAAAATTTGTACATTTGAAGTACAAAAATAGAATTTATTTGCGATGAATAGCAATTTCAAAATATCTAAACTTATCTCCTTTACTAACGTAGAATGTAGTAGTATGAAAACAACTCTTTTTTCAGCCGCTTTGGCAACTTTGATTCTGTCTTCCTGTGGTAGCCATGCAAAGTACATCACTTTTGATGATGATGACGATGTTTATTCTCAGCCAGGTCGTGATGAGGCAAAAGCCGAGCGCAAGAGAACTGAAGATAAAAAGAAAATAGAAGAGGAAGCTTATAATGGTTTCGGAACGGATGAATATTATGATCCACGTGAAGCTGAAAGAATTTCTACTACAAGCGGTACTACGAGCTCAAGCACCAATTCTTCTACCAATGCCAATGAAGATTATTACGATCCGAACTATGCGAATAGCAACATGAATGGTCATTATAATTACAACAACAATTATTATAATTCTCAAAACGGCTATAACGGTTTCGGCTATAATGGATATGGCTACGGGTACGGTAATAACTACAACAACAATTTTTGCTGCAATAATTATTACGGCAATAATTATTATGGAAACAGTTATTATGGTAACAATGGATATTACGGAAATAACTTTTACGGGAATAATTATTATGGAAATGGTTGGGGAAATAACTACTATGGGAATAATAGTTGGGGAAATAATGGTTGGGGAAATAACTACTATGGAAACAATGGTTGGGGAAATAATGGATGGGGAAATAACTACTATGGAAATAATGGATGGGGAACTGGTTTAATGTTCGGGTTCGGAAATGGTTGGGGAAATAACTATTATGGAAACAACAATGGTTGGGGAAATAATAATTATGGATACGACAATAATAATTCTAATTACAACTATGGTCACCGCGGAAATACTTCAACCAACAATATTGCCGGTTCTACGTATGGTGGAAGAAGCGAAAATGATTACGATGTAATTACGTATGCAACTGAAAATCGTTCGGCAACCTATACTACAGATTTAAAACCTGGAACATTACTTTCTGACAATGCAAGCCGTGGAACGGGAATTCCTGTTCATGTTACTTCTGTTTCTGCTGGAGATAATTCGGTTGTATCGGTTAGTAGTAAAGATATTTCTCCAACTGTTGGTTCATTGTATTCTAATGGCAATACTTCTTCAACAACAGTATCTCGCCCTAATAGAAATGACAATACTCAAACTTCTGCTTGGTCGAAAGACAGACCTACTTATTCCGTGAATGATGGTAACACTTCCACTTATTCTACAACGAATGGAAATAATGGAGTTTCAAAACCACGTTATGAAAATAACTATTCTAACGGCACAACATCGGGTTCTTCAAGAAATGATAATTACAATTCCTACTCAGTAAAAGGAGATAATTCTTCTAATAGTTCATCTGGTTCTTATTCTGGTGGAGCCTCTTCATCGGGTAGAAATTCTGGCGCAACGATTAATACTGGCGGAAGATCTTCTGGTTCTTCGTCATCAGGAGGAAGTTCTTCAGTCGGACGTTCAGGTGGAAGTTCTGCGGGAAGTAGCTCGGGCGGAAAATCATTAGGTGGTGGTAGAAGATAAAATCATTCGCTGATGCGAAAAAATATCTACATATCATTTATAGCCTGTTTCCTGTTGTCTAATTTTTCATTCTCACAAAACGAAACAGATGCTTTGCGTTATTCTTGGATTGGAACAGGAGGAACCGCGCGTTATCAATCTTTAGGTGGAGCAATGGGCGCTTTAGGCGGAGATCCTTCTTGTATGGCCATGAATCCTGCTGGATTGGCTCGGTTTACTAAATCAGATTTCACTATATCATTTGCGCATTCAACGATTAGCACTTCTACTCTTTATAATGGAACAACGACCAATAATGGTAAAGGAAATTTTACGATTAATAATTTAGCTTTAGTTGGAGCCACAAAAAACAACGAAGATTCAGAATGGAAATCGGTCCAATTTGGAATTGGATTTCAAAAACTTTTCAATTTCAATAATTCTATTTCGATGTCGAGCTATAGCCCCAATTCATTATTAGATCAGTTTGCGGGAGACGCACTTGGAGTGGATCCAGGTTCTTTAGGAAATGTTTTACCTTATACTTCCATGCTTGCTTACCAAACGTATTTAATTGATCCAGATTTAACTTCTACTAATGATTCTTATACTTCACAAACATTTAACGATACCGTTTTTCAATCGAGGTATATCAATAAAAAAGGCGGATTGAGTGAAATGAATATTTCCATCAGCGGAAATTATTTGGATAAAGTTTATTTAGGAATGAGTATTGGATTTCCTTTTATTAGATATACGGAAACGTATACTCATCATGAAGAGGTAACTGATACCACTCTCTTCTTGCAAAATTTCGATTATACCCAAGATTTATATACACGCGGAAACGGAGTAAATTTAAAACTAGGTGCCATTTATACGCCTACCGAATGGTTGCGATTAGGATTGGCATTGCAAACGGCCTCTTCTATTGGTTTGACTGATAAATGGAGCAATACAATGCAATCGCAATTTGATAGTAATATTGCTTTTGATACTACTTCACCCAATGGATTATTTAATTATCGATTAAGAACTCCAGGAAGAATTACAGCAAGTGCTGCTTTTATTATTTCTAAATGGGGATTGGTTTCTGTAGATTATGAATATTTAAATTACGGTAAAGCAAAATTTAAACCCGATAATTTTAATGGTGGTGGTGGTTATTCTTTTGCCTCCGAAAATTTAGTGATTAAATCTATTTACAATACCGCATCCAATTTACGTGTTGGTTT
>JBIPLT010000171.1:0-6654 GCA_044368255.1 Flavobacteriales bacterium | reverse complement strand
TTATTTATTGAAGAACGCACCGGTAAACAAGGATTAGGCACTGCCTATATTCATGGTTTTAGATGGGCATTAGCCAAAAATTATGAATATATTTTTGAAATGGATGCCGATTTTTCGCATAATCCAGAGGATTTAATTCGCTTGAGAAGTGCTGTTGAAAAAAATGGCGGTGTTTCTGTTGGTTCTCGTTATTGCTACCAAGGAAACGTAAAAAATTGGCCCTTTATGCGATATCTAATGTCGTATTTTGCTTCTGTCTATGTGAGAATTGTTTTGGGAATAAATGTGATGGATTCTACAGCAGGATTTATTTGTTATCGTAAAAAAGTTTTAGAAACTATTGATTTAAATAAAATTCAATTTGTAGGATATGCTTTTCAAATTGAAATGAAATACACAGCTATTTTGCATGGCTTCAAAGTTAAAGAAGTACCTATTACTTTTATAGATCGACAATATGGAGAATCAAAAATGAGTATGAAGATTTTTGAAGAAGCTTTATGGGGCGTTTTAAAAATGAAACGAAAAAAAATATAATATGAGCCGCACTTGTATTCGTAATGCAAAAATGGTGAATGAAGGAAAAATCACCGAAACCGATTTAATTATCCATGGAAATTATATTGAAAAAATTGGAGGTAATTTAACTGGCAACTTCGATGAAGAAATAAATGCTAATGGATTACATCTTTTTCCTGGTTTAATTGATGATCAAGTGCATTTTCGCGAACCTGGATTAACACATAAAGCAGAGATTTATACCGAAGCCAAGGCAGCTATCGTAGGTGGAATTACTTCTTATATGGAAATGCCCAATACAGTTCCCAATACCTTAACACAAGAATTACTCGAAGAAAAATACAAACGCGCTTCCGAAGTTTCATTGGCCAATTATTCCTTTTTCATGGGCGCTAGCAATGATAATATTGATGAAGTTTTAAAAACCAATCCAAAAAATGTTTGTGGTGTAAAAATTTTTATGGGTAGTTCTACTGGAAATATGTTGGTGGATAGTCGTGAAACATTAGATAATATTTTTTCGAAAAGTAAACTATTAATTGCTGTTCATTGTGAAGATGAATTCACTATTCGTAAAAACTTAGCTGAGGCTAAAGAAAAATACGGCGACCATATTGATATTACTATGCATCCAATAATAAGAAACGCAGAAGCATGCTATCGTTCCTCATCACTCGCTGTTGAATTGGCAAAAAAATACAATACGCGACTGCATATTCTCCATATTTCTACTGCCATTGAAACCTCACTTTTTAGAAACGATATTCCCTTAAAAGAAAAAAGAATTACTGCAGAAGCGTGTATTCATCACCTTTGGTTTTGTGATGAAGATTATAAAACAAAAGGGAATAGAATTAAATGGAATCCCGCTGTGAAATCAAGCGAAGATCGAGCAGAAATTTGGAAAGCTTTATTGGATGGAAGAATTGATGTGATTGCCACCGATCATGCGCCACATACCATAGAAGAAAAAGAGAAAAATTATACAGCAGCACCAGCAGGTGGTCCGTTGGTTCAACATAGTTTACCGGCTTTAATTGAATTTTTTCATCAAGGTAAAATTACTTTAGAGCAAATTGCAGAAAAAGCAGCGCATAATGTAGCTGATTGTTTTCAAATAGAAAAACGTGGTTTTATACGTGAGGGATATTTTGCCGATTTAGTTTTGATAGATATCAATGCCAAACAAAAAGTGACGAAAGAAAATATTTTATACAAATGCGGTTGGTCTCCGTTTGAAGAAGAAGAACTACATGGTGTAGTTCAACATACATTCGTAAGTGGAAACCATACTTACAACCAAGGGCAATTTAATGAAAACAGTAAAGGAAAGAGATTAGAATTTAACAGATGAAATATTTAATTTTCTTAGTTTTCACCTTGTTGTTTATTTCCTGTTCTGAGAAAAAACAGGAATTACCTTCCAATATTCTTTCTAAAGAAAAATATATTTCATTAATGGTGGATATGTATTTATTAGAGGCAAAATTTAGTCACGCTAATTTAATGGACCGTCCATCCTATTCAAAAGGAATAGAAGAATACGAAAAAATATTTAAAAAACATCTTACCAATAAAAAGCAAGTTGAAAATAGTATCGATTACTATTCTCATCAACCAAAAGAAATGAAAGAAATTCAGATTATTATTCTTGATAGTTTGAATTTACGTAGTAATAAATAGTTAAATGAAAAATTATTCCATTGTTTCTAAATTATCTCCTATTTGCCGATTTTATTTAACATTTTGCATTTTTACATTTTACATTTCTACCATTTCCTGTTCTGGACCAAAAACAGAGGAAGATTTAGCTAAAGAAGTCATGGAAACTTTCAAAAATGATGATCACCACTCTTTCAAAAATTTATATGTAAAAAAAATGGATATTGAAGCACTCATTAATGACTCTTCCATTCCAGATGATATGAAAAATAATGTAAGAAAAGATTTAAAAGCAAAGACTACATTTTTTAGAATTATATCGAAACTTGAATTCAACAGTACACGTTATCGCGCCTATGAAGAAGGCGTAAATTGGCAAAATGTGGAGATTGTAGAAGTAAAATCCACGGTAAGCAACAGCTTGGCATTTTTCAATTTTGGTGCTAAACTTATGGAAGAAAGTAATATCGAAGTAAAAGATATTGATATAATTTTTGTTTCCGATAGCGACACTTTTAATATGCATTTGGATAATTGCATTAAAACAAAATCCAGAGGCTGGTGTTTATCAGAAGAAGTAAAAATTAGCAGGAAAAATTTTTATTCTGATTATTAGTAATAATCCATTTTATAAAAATAGTACTCCTTTCCTTTTTATTACTTAGCCCCAATTTATACACACAAAAAAAATAGTTACGAATATTTTTGAAAGCCATTTCCGAATGAGTATTTCACAGAAATAACTAGTACAGATACCATTTTAGACTTGGAAAAAAAAATTTAGAATTTTTCTAGATTGATGGAAATTTTAAGACAATTTCACTACAAGCAGAAATTTTTCCTCGTAAAAAAGGAAATTTCAAATAATAGTACGGCAAGATAATAGTTAAATTCTAAAAGCTTTTTAAATTTTCTCGATCAAAGCCATATAAAAACCATCAAATCCTTCTAGTGAAGGCAATAAAGTTTTTTGTTTGATCAATTTGAAGTTCGGATTATTCTGTAAAAATAATTCCACTTGATTTTCATTTTCGGATGGAAGAATACTACAAGTGGCGTAAACCATTTTCCCTCCTACTTTGAGCATTTGAGAATACGATTGTAAAATATTTTTTTGTTTTTCTCTCACTTCTTTCACAAATGATTCTTTCATTTTCCATTTAGAATCTGGATTTCTTCTTAGTGTTCCTAAACCTGTGCAGGGAACATCCAATAATAATCGATCGGCTGTATCTTTTAATCTTTTAATTGTTTTCGATGACTCTATCACTTTTGGTTCTATTATTGAAGCTCCTGCTCTTCTCGCTCTGCGCATCAATTCATCCAGTTTATTTTTATCAATGTCCATCGAAATAATTCTTCCTTTATTTTTCATATCGGCGGCGATGGCTAATGTTTTTCCTCCTGCTCCTGCGCATGCATCAATCACTCTCATTCCAGGTTCTGCTCCTAAAAAATCAGAAATACATTGTGAACCTGCATCCTGAACTTCAAAATGTCCATCTAAAAAAAGTAGATTACGAAAAATATTTTGGCGTTCATTTAAAATAATGGCATTGGGAGCTATTGCTGTTTTTCTATTTTCTATTTTCTGATGATACAAATCACGCGAAAGTTTTTCTGTGGTTGTTTTTAACGTATTCGTTCTTAAAATCACTTCGGCTTCTCTATTTAATGCGTCTAATTCTTTATCGGCATTTATATTCTCAGAAGAAATCAATTCATACATCCAATCGGGAACAGAATGTTTTAATGCAGGAATTTTTTTCGCCTCTTCAAATTTCTTTGCAATCAAATCAAAATTGATTCCATAATTCTCTTGCCATTGCGCTTTGGTATTTTTGAATAAAAAGAAATAGGCAGATAAAATATTCAACAAATGATTTTCATCTTCTTCGAAATTTGTTTCTACCGTTTCATTTAATAATCGCCACCATCTCACCACATCGTAGGTAGTTTCTGCAACAAATGCACGATCATTCGAACCCATCTTTGGATTCGATTTTAAAACTCTTTCAATAACACGATCAGCATAAAAACCATCTTTAAAAATACTGGTTAACGCTTCCTGAATAGTTAAAATATGAGCATAATGTATTTTGGTATCTTTCATTCCGCAAAGTTAATCGATTGATTTATTTAACTATAAAAAATATTTCATATATATTATTTCATATATATTAAAAACTATATATATTTGTATAATTATTTATGGCAAAATCAAAAAACGATACCGAAAAACTCGAACGTGCAGCCGTGATGCTCAAAGCGATGGCGCATCCTATGAGAATGGCTATTGTGGATATGATTGCGCGCGAAAAAGAATTGTCGGTAACAGAAATATATGAGAAACTAAAGATTGAACAAGCAGTTGCCTCACAACATTTGGCGATATTAAAAGATAAAGAAGTTTTAGCAGTGCGCAAAGAAGGAAAAAGTTGTATTTATTTCGTTTCAAATCCCATGCTGAAGCAATTAATTGACACTATAATTCAATGTCAGGTATGCTAATAGTTATAGGTTATATATTAGCAATTATTGTTGGCCTCACACTCGGATTATTGGGAGGCGGAGGTTCGATTCTATCCGTTCCCATTTTATTTTATTGCTTTTCATTTGAGCCAATTGAGGCAACCACTTATTCTTTGTTTATAGTAGGTGCAGCTAGTGTTGCTGGTACTTTTAAATATTTAGACGATAAAATGATTAGTCTTCCCGCTTTTGTTTTGTTTGGATTACCTTCGGTTGCAGCCATGTTTTTTACACGAAGATTTTTAATACATCAATTACCTGATTCACTTTTTTGGTTGGGAAATTTTGAAATTACCAAAGATCTTTTTGTGATTGTTCTATTTGCTATAATTATGATTATTGCATCCCGTTTTATGATCAAAGGAAGAGATTGTGATTGTGAAGAAGAATTAAAATGGCGTGATGTAAATATTCCTTTAACCATTATTTTAGGAATCGGAACAGGATTTTTGACAAGCATTGTTGGTGCTGGAGGTGGATTTATCATTATTCCTGTGCTCATTCATTTTTTCAAAATGCCAATGAAACGAGCAGTGGGAACTTCACTATGTATCATTATGATCAATTCGCTTATAGGATTTGCAGGGGATGTAAGCGCAAATGTTTTTATCGATTGGTTATTCTTAATGAAATTTACCGGCTTAACTGTTGTAGGAATATTTTTAGGAATTTATCTTTCGCATAAAATTAGCGGAGGTAAATTGAAACCAATTTTTGGTTGGTTTGTTTTGATTATGGGAATTTTAATTATCACAAAAGAATTAATTATTAATAATATTTATTAAATTCAAAAATTATGAAAATAGAACAATTATACACCGGATGTTTAGCAGAAGCTGCTTATTACATCGAATCAGAAGGAGAAGCCATCATCATTGATCCGCTTCGTGAAACAGAGCCCTATTTAGAAATGGCAGAAAAAAATAATGTCAAAATTAAATATATTTTGGAAACCCATTTTCATGCAGATTTTGTTTCTGGCCATGTCGATTTAGCTAAAAAATCAGGAGCAACTATTGTTTTTGGACCAACGGCAACAGCCAATTTTAATTTCCATTCGGCAAAAGATGGAGAAGTTTTGAAACTAGGAAAAATAACCATTACCGTTTTGCATACGCCAGGTCATACTTTAGAATCGGTTACTTATCTATTAAAAGATGAAAACGGAAAACCCTGCTGTATTTTCTCAGGTGATACGTTATTTATTGGTGATGTTGGTCGTCCCGATTTAGCTATCAAATCTGATTTAACGCAAGAAGATTTAGCTGGAATGCTATTTGATTCATTGAGAAATAAAATCATGACTTTACCGGATGATATTATTGTTTATCCGGCGCATGGTGCAGGTTCAGCATGTGGGAAAAATATGAGTAAAGAAACTTTTTCTACTCTTGGAGAACAAAAAAAATCAAATTATGCTTTACAAAATATTTCTCGAGAAGAATTTATCAAAGAATTAACGACAGGAATTTTACCCGCTCCACAATATTTTGCGAAGAATGCGATGATGAATAAATCGGGTTACGATTCAATTGATGAAGTAATGAAACGTGGTTCAAAAGATTTATCATTAGATGATTTTGCAAAAGTGGTGGCAGATGGCGCATTAATTTTAGATGTAAGAAGTAAAGAAGTCTTTTCTAAAGGATTTATTCCTGATTCTATTTTCATTGGCTTAGACGGACAATTTGCCGTTTGGGTGGGCGCATTAATCACTGATTTGAAACAACCCATTGTTTTAGTTGCCGACGAAGACAAAGCGGAAGAAGCCGTGATGAGATTAGCGCGTGTAGGATACGATCATTGTGTTGGATATTTAAAAGGTGGATTTAATTCTTGGAAAGAAGCTGGAAAATCGATGGATAAAATTGAATCGGTTTCTGCTGAAGAATTAGCGAAATTGAAAATAGAGAAAAATGTAAAAATTGTGGATGCACGTAA
>JBIPLT010000334.1:0-3040 GCA_044368255.1 Flavobacteriales bacterium | reverse complement strand
GTAACTATTTTCGATTGGCCAGGCTTTCTGCGATTCAATTCGAATTGAATAAAATCAACATCCATTTTTAAACCCGCAGGACAGCCATCTATTATGCCACCAATGGCAACACCATGTGATTCTCCGAATGATGTAAGTGTAAATATTTTCCCAAAGGTATTTCCAGCCATATCCTACAAAGATATAACTCTACCAATGGGAATTAAAATACCGATTGTGAAGTTATTAACTGAGAATTATTTATCGCTACCAATAAATGTTTGAGAATCGGGAGAAATAGCACGTTTTTCAACTTTCAATTTTCCACCACCTTCAACACCTATTATGATTGTAGTTTCACGAACTTCTTCAATTTTACCATGCACACCGCCAATGGTAACGATTCGCTGACCTTTTTCAAGGCTTTCCATGAACTTTTTTCCTTCTTTTTGTTTCTTCATTTGTGGGCGAATCATGAAAAAATAAAACACTACGATGATCAATAAGAACATCACAACATTAATTCCTAAACCACCACCGCCATCGGCTAATAAAACTGCTAATAGATTCATTTTTTTTGTTTTTTATTTTTTATCCGGAACCACCACTTCTCCGGTTATTTTTAAGAATGTTTTGGTGGGTTTTGTATTGGCAAGAATGGTCACCATCTTTTCTTGATGTCCACTTTTATATTCACTATTGAAAGAAACTTCAATTTTACCTTCTTCTCCTGGTTGAACGGGTTCTTTTGGCCATTCAGGAATAGTACATCCGCAACTTCCTTGCGCCGAATGAATAATCAAAGGCGATTTACCTGTGTTTTTGAAAAAATAAGTGTGTTTCACTTTTTCTCCCTGTGAAATTGTGCCAAAATCATAAACAGATTCTTCAAATTTAATTACTGGAGGATTTTTAGGATCCACCATACTAGAATCAACATTTTCTGATTTCACTTTATCCGATTGACATGAACTTAACAATAATCCTGTCAATACAGTTGCTAAAATAAGTTTGTTCATCGTTGCCATATTTTTTCAGTTTTAAAATTAATATTTTCTTTATTCTTCGATTAATCTTCCAATAAACCTCGACCTGTTTTTCGATATTCACCTTTTTCCTTCATTTCATGAAAAGCTTTATCTAAAACTCCATTGATAAAACCATTACTTTTTGGGGTACTATAAAATTTCGAAATTTCGATATATTCGTTTAATGTCACTTTCACTGGAATAGTTGGAAAAGCACGAACCTCACTAATTGCCATTTTCATTAAAACCATATCCATCGTTGCAATTCGTTCATTTTCCCAATTTTCAGCTTTACTACTAATGAGTTTTTCGTTTACAGCATCTGTCTTAATTGTTTGACGAAAAAGGTCGATGATATATTGTCTATCTACAGCTTCATCTTTGTATAACGGAATTAATTCTTGATTTTCATCCGTAGACTCATTTATAGCTTGAATGGTTTTAATTACAGAACTGCAAACTAAATCAATATCATCTATCCAAAAAATACTTTTATCTTCGAAATGATGCAGCACCAACTCATTGTTAGCAATATAATCAGTAAATATTTTTATTGCAAACTCTTTATCTTGAGAAAGAACTGAAGTTCGTGTTGACATATATGTTTCGAAGATTTCAGAATTTTGAATCAAATTGAAAATTTTCTTCATCAAATCCATTTCGTTTTGCCAACTAATTTTGCGATTAGCAATATTCAATTTCAATTCTTTGTTGTTCTTTAAGCTAAGAAAAACAAGATTTTCAATGAATTTGAGATTTGGATCTAAATCTTCGGGATTAGGTAGTTTTTTGTTTTTTCGTTCTTCTATTCTCAAAGTCGAAAGATGAACTATCTCATCGAAAATGAGTAGATAGTAAATATATAAATCATAAATTTTATTTACACTAAATAACAATTCCTTTTCGGCCTTCAACAAATCTGTAGACTCACCCTGGTACCAAGCATAAAGTGCTTGTAATACTTTTATTCTCAACTGCCGTCTGTTTAACATAAAATAAAGAACGAATTATATAAATTTTTACAAGTTAAAACCACTTTTTAATTCCCGCTATTGATTGAATTCTTTTTTCTGCCAAGCGATTTGCTGCTAGATAAGTTGGAATATTATTTTCTTTTGATTCTCTAATAACGTTGAGAACTGTAGAATATATATTTTCCGCATTTTTCATTGCCCAATCCGAAGATTTTCCAGCCACCTCTGTATAACAATTGATGATTCCACCTGCATTGATTACATAATCGGGCGCATAAATAATTCCTTTTTTCATCACCACTTCACCATGAATTTTTTCGTCTTTCAATTGGTTGTTCGCAGCACCAGAAATAATTTTACATTTTAATTTTGCTAATGTTTCATCATTGATTGTTGCTCCTAGAGCGCATGGAGCGTAAATGTCCATATCTTGGTCATAAACATCATTAATACCAATTACAGTTGCACCATATTTGGCAGCTACTTTTTTCAAAGTATCATCATGAATATCGCTAATGAAAACTTTTGCACCTTCTTTAGACACTAATTCCACTAAATATTCACCTACATGTCCAACACCCTGAACAACTATTTTCTTTCCGTTTAAACTATCACTTCCATACGCTTCTTTTGCACATGCTTTCATTCCGTGATATACGCCAAATGCAGTTACAGGAGATGGATCACCACTTTTTCCTGGCAAACCTGCCACATGATTGGTTTCCATATTTACCATCGACATGTCAGAAGGATTAATGCCCACATCTTCTGCAGTAATATATTTTCCTCCTAGGCTATCCACAAATTGTCCGAATCTTCTGAATAAGGCTTCTGATTTATCTTTACGGGCATCGCCAATAATTACTGCTTTTCCTCCTCCTAAATTCAAACCTGCAACAGCCGATTTATAAGTCATCCCACGAGATAAGCGTAAAACATCATTCAATGCTTCCATTTCATTTTTATAGGCCCACATTCGTGTGCCACCTAAGCTAGGACCTAAAACCGTATTATGAATGGCAATTATTGCTCTTAATCCGGTTTGATTATCATTACAAA
>JBIPLT010000363.1:0-2561 GCA_044368255.1 Flavobacteriales bacterium | reverse complement strand
CTGTTCATGGTCGTGAACAGACATTTGACTAATAACTGGATTATCTTTTATAGTATCTGGGGCATTAAGTATTTCTGCCATATAAATCGAATTTTCGGCAAAGGTATAATTAAAACCTGTTTTATTGAGAAAGAAAGAAAATGTTTTATCTAAAGTTTGTTAATGTTAGCCCATCTTAATTTTCGATTTGCAAAAACAAAAATGAAGCACAACCATTTAAAACAATTGTACATTTTTAGTCATTGATTTTTAGTGGAATAAAACCATAGATTGACATTGCCCTAAATATTTTCGTATCAACTATCAGTATCAAAATCTTTTGTATTTTGTTGTGCTTAATTAAATTTTATGAATAAAATATCTTTAGAAGACGTTGCAAAAGCCATAGGTGTTTCAAAAACATTGGTGAGTTTAGTTTTAAATAATAAAGCTAAAAAACATGGTATAAGTGCTAAAACTTGCAAACGCGTATTAGAAAAAGTGGCTGAAATGAATTATCGCCCAAATATGGCGGCTAAAGGTTTGCGTACGGGAAAATCGAATGTAGTGGGTTTAATTGTGTCTGATATTTCAAACTCTTTCTATTCGAAAATTGCAAGAGCCATTGAAGACGAAGCCCGATTAAATGGTTATCAACTTTTAATTTGTAGTTCGGATGAGGACGAAGAAAAAGAGTTGCAATTATTTTCGCTATTGTATTCTGGGCAACAAGTAGAGGGAATAATTACTAGTACAACTTTAACTGAAAGTGAAATGTTATCCAATTTATCCAAAGGTGGTTATCCAATGGTATTAATAGATAGAGAAATTCCAAAATTGAATATTGCAACAGTGGTAGCTGATAATGAAAAGGGCGCTTTTAAAGCCACTGAATTATTTATCAAAAACGGAATGAAAAGAATTGGTATGTTAACCATTTCGCCAACCCATTTAAGTTCTATTAAAGAACGTGAGCAAGGATACAAAAAAGCCTTAGAAAAAAATGGAATCAAAATCGATCATCATTTAATTCGTGAAATTCCATTTGGAGAAATAAAAAATCGAGTAAAAAAAGAACTAGAATCTTTGTTAAAAGCACCACATCGTATTGATGCTTTATTTACAGCCAACAACCATTTAACGGTTGCTGTTATTGAAGCCATGAATGAATTGAATTTAAGGATTCCTCATGATTTGGCGGTGATTAGTTTTGATGATATTGAACTTTTCAAATTAACGAACCCAGGAATTACGGCTGTGGCTCAACCAGTAGAAGAAATTGGCAAAAAAGCTTTTCAACTTTTATTGGATCAGATGAACGGCAAAGAAAAACCTACTAAAAATAAGGTTGTTTTACCTGTGGATTTGGTCATTAGAAGATCTTGTGGAAGCGTGAAGAATTAATCTAGCAAACTAAAATCATTGTTGCTACATTTGTTGCCTGAATGAAATCACTCGGTTATCTTAATAAATATCTCTGGAAATATAAATGGATGCTCATATTGGGTTTTCTTTTTATAGTTATTTCTGATGTTTTCGGTGTATGGTCGCCTGTTTTGGTACGAAATGCCTTTGATGATGTTGCTGAATCAGTAAAAAAATACAATGAAGGTGCTGATGAAGAAATTTATGCTGCGGCTATTAAATCCGCCTTGTATTACGGGTTATTTTATATGCTTTTCGCTCTTATTAAAGGATTATTTCTGTTTTTTCAACGTCAAACTTTAATCGTCATGTCACGTCATATTGAATATGATTTGAAAAACGATATTTATAAACATTATCAAGTTTTAGATTCTTCTTTTTACAAAAGAAACAATACGGGAGATTTAATGAATCGAATTAGTGAAGACGTTACGCGTGTAAGAATGTATTTGGGGCCTGGAATAATGTATACCGTGAATTTAGTGGTTTTATTTATTTTAGTTATTGGTCAAATGATCAATGTCAATCCGATGCTTACTTTATATGTATTGCTTCCTCTACCTCTTTTATCATTCATCATTTATTTAGTAAGTAATCAAATCAATAAAAAAAGTGAATTACAGCAAGCGCAGCAATCTCAATTAACCACAGTTGCTCAAGAATCATTTGCAGGAATTAACATTATTAAATCTTACGGAAAAGAAAAAAATACGGAAGAAAATTTTAATAAGGAAAGTGAACTTTATCGGATGCGAATTCTGAGTTTAGTAAAAACAGATTCTTGGTTTGGTCCGATTATTATTTTATTGGTGGGATTATCCACCATTATTACTATTTACATTGGAGGAAATGAAGTTATCAAAGGGAATATTAGTTTAGGAAATATTGCGGAGTTTGTGATTTATGTAAGCATGCTCACTTGGCCATTTGCTTCAGTGGGCTGGGTTTCATCCTTAATTCAAAGAGCCGCAGCATCGCAAACTAGAATCAATGAATTTTTACATTCTCAGCCGGATATTGACAATTTAAAAGGTGAAATCATCGAGCCTAAGGGTAAAATTGAATTCAAAGATGTTGAATTTACCTATGTAAATACTGGAATTAAAGCCTTAAATAAAATTAATTTTAGTATCAATAGCGGAGAAACTTTGGCCATC
>JBIPLT010000170.1:0-6697 GCA_044368255.1 Flavobacteriales bacterium | reverse complement strand
ACTGTTTCTAAACTCGGAATGCAATCTGGTGGTTCACATGAATTATCAACGACGTTAAACTTTAACTGTAAAAAACCAGTCAAAAAATTCAGAACGATCTCTTGTCCTTCGTTCTAAGAAATAGAAATTTAAAGTGTAACTAAAAAGATTTTAAGCGTTATAAATAAAAATAAAACCGGTTAAACTATGGTTAGCAATGTGAGAATAGTTGGATTACTGGCAGTTGGTGTGGCTGTTGGATTTTCAGCGTGTAAGTATGAGACATCAAGTGTTACTGGTTGGGATTATAACCAACCAATTAACGGAGGTTTCCAAAAAGTTCCATATGAGGAGCAAGAAACAGGTCCAGGACTTATATTAATTGAAGGTGGTACTTTTACAATGGGTAGAACCGAGCAAGATGTTACTTACGAACATCACAACTCTCCAAGAAGAGTTACTGTTTCTTCTTTCTACCTTGATGAAACTGAGGTTACCAACTTCCACTGGTGTGAATATTTATATTGGACATCACGTACTTATAGTACTTCTTTTCCTTTAATATATAAACAAGCTCTTCCTGACACTTTGGTTTGGAGAGAAAAACTTTCTTATAATGAACCATATGTTGAATGGTATTTACGCCATCCAGCCTACCGTGATTATCCAGTAGTTGGTGTTAGTTGGTTACAGTGTAATGCTTTCTGTCAATGGAGAACCGACCGTGTTAATGAATATATTTTAATTCGTGAAGGTATTTTAGAATGGTATCCTGCCCAACAAGATGAACCTTTTGTTACAGATGCTTATTTAGCTAATCAATACGATAAAAGTTTAAGAAATCAAGAGAACCAATTGGTTGATTTAAATCCAGACAATCCTGGCAAAGGGAAGCGTGGAAATTCTAAATTAGGTCAACGTCCAGTTCGTGTTTCTGATGGAATTTTATTGCCTCGTTACCGCCTCCCAACAGAAGCTGAATGGGAATTTGCAGCTTACGGTTTAGTTGGACAAACTTTTGACGAACGTATTGTAGAAAGAAGAATTTATCCTTGGGATGGCCATTGGGTTCGTAATCCAGATGAAAAATGGCAAGGGGATATGTTAGCCAACTTTGTTAGAGGTCGTGGTGACTATATGGGTATTGCTGGTAACTTGAATGATGCTGGTGACGTTACAACTCCAGTTTTCTCTTTTTGGCCTAATGATTACGGTTTATATAATATGGGCGGAAATGTTAGCGAGTGGGTTTTGGATACTTATCGTCCATTGTCTACCGAAGATTTTGATGAGTTCCGTCCTTTCCGTGGAAATGTTTTTAAAACAAAAGTGCTTACTTCTGAAGGAGCAATTGACCAAAAGCATGATGAAACGATTTATGATATTGATGGAATCAAACAATATATTTTAGAATTTGAAAAGCAAAGATTTATTCACCAACGATTAGATACAACTACTCCAGGTGGTAAAATTGATCAAGCTTTAATTGATACTATCAAAATTGAAGTTGATAAAGCATTAGAAATTAAGAATAGATATAAGGATTCTAAATCAGTTCCAGTATTTAGAAATGAACCTGAAAAAGAAGATTATTTCTTGATTCTCGCTTCTTATACTATTAAAGAACTAATTCAAACTAGCATTCCTAATATCATTAACAACTTGAGAAATGATCCAAACTTAGGATTGAGTAATCCAAACGTAAATGCTCAATATGAAGTGGAGATTGCTCCAATCATTATCGGTGGTATTTCTCAATTTGTCATCAATGAACCAGGTAATGTTAGATGGAGGGATGTAACAGAGGAGGAAAATATCAATCGTAGAAATTATCGTAAAGCTGATAACGTTGATTATTTAGAAGGTGATATCCAATCCAGTAAATATTATTTAAACAAAGTGGGAATGAACCGCTCTGAATTCGTAAATGATGTGAATGCTGATAAGAGAACAAGCCACCATGCAATGTTTCAACATGGTTATGAAAATGGTATAAAAGGCGCTGGTCAACAACTAATTACTGACTCTGTAACGATGGCTCCTACAACTTTGATTTCTGATAAATCAAAAGTATTCAAAGGTGGCTCTTGGAGAGACCGTGCGTATTGGTTGAATCCTGGAACAAGAAGATACTTAGACGAAGACATGTCTAGAGCAACAATTGGTTTCCGTTGTGCCATGGACCGTGTGGGTAGTCCGATTGGTCTTGGATCAAAAAGCAAAGGAAGATAATAATACTTCGATATTGATAAATAGTGAAACCCCGAATAATCTTCGGGGTTTTGCTTTTTATATTTGACTCATGCAAGAACTTTATTCTCATTTTCTAAAATACCCAATTGCGGTTACTGATACGAGAGCCATCCTACCCGATTCTATATTTTTTGCTCTAAAAGGTCCAAATTTCAATGCTAATGAATTTGCCGAAAAAGCGTTAGAAAGTGGAAGTAAATTTGCCGTAATTGATGAAGCAAAATATAAAAAAGACGATCGTTTCATTTTAGTGGAAGATGTGCTCACCACATTACAAAAATTAGCCAATCATCACCGTAAACAATTTTCTATTCCGGTTTTAGCTTTAACCGGTACAAATGGCAAAACCACCACTAAGGAATTAATTCACGCGGTTCTCTCACAAAAATTCAACGTGCTTTCTACGAAAGGGAATCTTAATAATCATATTGGTGTTCCATTAACATTATTGAATTTAAAAAAAGAACATGATTTTGCTGTAATTGAAATGGGTGCCAATAAACGAGGCGATATTAAAGAACTATGTGATATTGCCGATCCAGATTATGGTATGATTACCAATATTGGCAAAGCACATTTAGAAGGATTTGGGGATATTGAATCTGTTTTACAAACTAAAACTGAAATATATCAGCATATTAGAAACAAAAAAGGAAAGATTTTTATTAATACCGACAATTTACTTTTAAAAGAAAAAGGAAATGATCTTTCACACGAATCATACGGATTCAATTCTGGAAATTTAAGAGGAAGAAATATCCAAGTTAATCCCTTTTTATCTCTCGAAATTATTTCATTCAATCGTGAGAATGTTGAAAATTCAGAGGAGAAAATTCAAATTCAAACTCATTTGGTAGGAACCTACAATGCTGAAAATATTCTTGCAGCATGTTGTATTGGAAATTTTTTTGGAGTGGAAAATCAAAAAATAAAATCGGGATTAGAGAATTATATACCTAGTAATAATCGATCTCAGATTATACAAAAAGAAAATTGCACCATTTTGATGGATGCCTACAATGCCAATCCTTCAAGCATGAAAGCAGCCATTGAGAATTTTGCAGCAATCCATCATCCGGATAAATATTTTGTTTTGGGTGATATGTTTGAACTAGGAGAAAGCAGTGAGTTGGAACATCAACAAGTAATTGAATTAGCGGATGAAAAAAATTTAAAAGGGATTTTTGTTGGGAAAGCTTTTTTCTCTTTGAAAAACGAAAAAAATAAATTTCTCACAACCACCGAAGAAGCAAAAACTCTTATTCAACTTGAATTAAAAAAAGGAAGACTTTATTTAATAAAAGGATCTCGTGGAATGAAATTAGAAACACTATTGGAGGTCATATAAAAAAAGGCCTTCTAACGAAGACCTTTTTACTAATATGAAACACTGAAATAGGTTGCCATTTTTATCCTTTCAAAATACCTCTAGCAATAACAATCTTTTGAACCTCACTTGTTCCTTCGTATATCTGAGTGATTTTAGCATCACGGAATAAACGCTCAACGTGATATTCTTTCACATATCCGTATCCACCATGAATTTGTATAGCTTCGCTAGTAACCCAATTAGCAACACGCGAAGCAAATAATTTAGCCATTGAGGCTGCCTGTTCAAAAGGCTCTCCTGCATCTTTCATTGCCGATGCTTTGTGCACTAATAAACGAGCTGCTTCAATTTCAGTCGCCATATCTGCTAATTTAAATTGAATGGCTTGGTGTTCTGAGATGGGCTTACCAAATGTTTTTCTTTCCTTTGAATACGCTAAAGCTAATTCATAAGCACCAGATGCAATTCCTAGAGCTTGAGACGCGATACCAATTCTTCCACCACCTAAAGTTTGCATTGCGAATTTGAATCCGAATCCTTCTTCTCCAATACGATTGGCTTTTGGAACCTTTACATCTGTAAATAATAAAGTATGTGTATCGCTTCCTCTGATTCCTAATTTATCTTCTTTCGCTCCCACTTTGAATCCTTCCATTCCTCGCTCAATAATCAATGCATTAATTCCATGATGTTTCTTCTCCACATCCGTTTGACAAATTACTAAATAGACAGAAGCAGTACTTCCATTGGTTATCCAATTCTTTGTTCCATTTACTAAATAATGATCTCCTTTATCAATCGCAGTTGTGCGTTGTGACGTTGCATCCGACCCTGCCTCTGGCTCTGACAAGCAGAATGCGCCAATTATTTCCCCTTTTGCCAATGGCACTAAATATTTCTGCTTTTGTTCTTCCGATCCAAATCTTTCTAATCCCCAACAAACAAGTGAATTATTTACACTCATACAAACTGAAGTAGAAGAATCCACTTTTGAAATCTCTTCCATTGCCAAAGCATAGGAAACGGTATCCATACCTCCTCCACCATACTTAGGGTCGGTCATCATCCCCATAAATCCTAATTCAGCCAATTGCTTGATTTCATCCTTGGGAAAACGCATTTCACGATCTCGATCAATTACACCTGGCTTCAACACACTTTGTGCGAAATCTCTCGCTGCAGTTCTTACGGCAATTTGTTCTTCGGTTAATTCAAAATTCATAGTTGTATAATTTGAACTACAAAAATATATTTTTATGCGTAGTTTGGTGCAAGAATTTATGAGCAAAATACAAATGAACCTAATCGGATTAATGTCAGGCACTTCTATGGATGGTGTGGATTTGGCACAAATAGAATTTTCTATTGAGCGTAAAAAGTTGAACTACAGAATTGTGAAAGGGAAAACATTTCCTTATCCAGAAAAATTAGTAGAGAAATTAAAAAGATCTAAAGAATTATCCGGTTTAAAATTAACTCTTTTGGATCGTGAACTAGGAATTTTCTATAGCCAACTTCTCAAAAAATTTATTGGAAAAAGTAAAATCGATTTAATTGCCAGTCATGGACATACCGTTTTTCACCAACCAGAAAATGGAATGACTTTACAAATAGGTTCAGGGGCGATAATTGCAGCTAAAACTGGAATTAAAACCATTTGTGATTTTAGATCTACAGATATTGCTTTGGGTGGACAAGGAGCTCCATTAGTTCCTTTTGGTGATGAATTGCTATTTAACGAATATGACTATTGTTTGAACCTAGGAGGATATTCTAATATTTCTTTCCGAAAAAACAAAAAAAGAATTGCATTTGATATCTCTCCATGCAATATAATTTTAAATATTCTTGCCAATGAAAAAGGTGAGAAATTTGATAATAAAGGAAACATGGCATCTAAAGGAAAAATTGATTTAGACTTATTAAATACACTGAATAAATTAGATTATTATCAAAAGAAAAAAAACAAATCCTTGGGAAATGAATGGTTAGAAAAAAATGTCATTCCACTTTTAAAAAAATATAAATTACCTATTGAAGATAAATTAGCCACCTTTACGGAACATATTGCTTTTCAAATCTCAAAAAACATCGTAAAAGGCAATTCTGTATTTATTACAGGTGGAGGTGCTTATAACCAATATCTGATTAAACGATTACAATTTCTTTCCGAAGCCAAGATTATTATTCCTGATAAAAAACTGATAGACTTCAAAGAAGCTTTGATTTTTGCTTTATTGGGCTATATGCGCGAACAAAATTTCATTAACACATTTGCTAGTGCTACGGGTGCAAAAAGAGATTCTTCGGGCGGAGCTGTTTACTTTCCGTAAAATAATAAGAAACTGAGTTGTCTCTCCTATCGCTTGCACGTTAGCTTCAGCGATGGTGCACGGAGCTTAAAGACAAGATTGCTTAGTTTACACCTTCGGTGTTATGGAAATGTCGCTCCTACGGAGCTATTAAAGACAACATTAACTAGTTTATGACTTCGATTTTTCGGTTTTCTATATAGCTGATTAAATACAATTCAATTAACATTCATTACTGAAAAACTTTTAGATTAACTCAACTCCTTCCCTAGCCTTATTTCTACATTTGTTTTTAAGAGAAAAAATGCAATGAAAGAAAAATTAAAAAAATTCGAACATAAAAAACCAGAAGTGGTTTTTGAATGGAATGACGAAGAAACCGGTGCTGAAGGATGGGTTGTAATAAATTCATTGCGTGGCGGTGCTGCAGGAGGTGGAACAAGAATGAGAAAAGGTTTGGATAAAAGAGAAGTGGAATCGCTTGCCAAAACCATGGAAATAAAATTTACTGTTGCAGGACCTCCAATTGGAGGCGCAAAATCAGGAATAAATTTTGACCCTGAAGATCCTCGCAAATTAGATGTTTTGAAAAGATGGTATAAAGCTGTCCGTCCGTTATTAAAAAATTATTACGGCACTGGTGGAGATATGAATGTAGATGAAATACATGAAGTAATTCCAATTACCGAAGCATTAGGAATTTTACATCCTCAGGAAGGAATCGTGAATGGCCATTTTAATGCCGATGCTGCACATAGAGAAAAAAGTATTTCAAATTTAAAAACAGGAGTAAAGAAAATCATTACAGATTCAAATTATTCGC
>JBIPLT010000169.1:0-6712 GCA_044368255.1 Flavobacteriales bacterium | reverse complement strand
TTAATATTTCCTTTGATATCTTTTCCCGGAATTTTAAATACATCAAAATATCCTCGATTAAATGCAGGATTTAACTTTTGCTCTTCCGTTAATTTTTCAGCAATAATTTCTTCGGCAATAAAATGTTGAAATCCATTAGCAGTTAAAAAGATAATTTTGCCAATGAATTTATAGGGCTTAACGATTCCTGGCATTAAACCATCCATTTCATCAAAAAGATCTAAAACTAACTCACCATCATCATAAAGATCCAATCTTACCATTCCTTCATCTAATAATCCAATCCACACTCTTGTAAAACCACCACCATTAGTTTCATAGGCAATAGAATGACATCGTTTAACTTTCTTAGGAAGAAATTCTCTGGATAACAATTCATATTTATTATTGAAAATAAATAATTCACTATTGGAAACAGCAACAATTTTATCCATTCCTGGAATAAATTTTACCGCATCAAAATCACCCTCACTTATTTTTGTAAAAGTATTTAATGTTCCCGCAAATAATCCATTATCTGAAGCAACCAAAATATCTGTATTGTTTTGGTCTAATGAAAAAACAGGCGAATTGATGGCCTCAATTTTTCGCCAAGGTTTTAAATCATCCTTATAGGAATTGGGTAATAAAAATAAACCAGCTGAAGTGCCCGCATAATAATTGGCACCAATACTCTGAATCGCTTCTACATTACCTGGCAGACCTGAATTCTCGCCATAGAAATGAAGTGGAGAATGAATATCAATAAAGCTAATACTTCCTGAAGTTGCCGCCCAAATATTCCCCGTATTGTCGACCGTAATTTGATTCACCCATGAGCTTTTCAATCCGTCATTACGGCCAATTCTAGCTCTTAATTCCATGTCTTTATCTAAAATAATGACACCCTGATTTCTTGTTGCTAGCGCATATAAATCATTATCCAATTTTTTTAAATCATCAATTAAAGGATTGAAATCTTCATAGAAAAAACTCGGGAATTCGGAAAGAACTCCTGATTTTTTATTCATTTTTAAAAATCCCATTTTATGAGTTGCCAATAAAAAATCGTTTTCATCGTAACTAACCATACCCATAAATCCCACATCTTTACATACCGAATCGGTAGCAAAAATTTCAAATTTATTATTCTTCCATTCGAACAATCCAAACATACGATCTCTAACAAACAATCGATTGTCACAAACGTAGGTTCTGAAAAATGATTTTTTAGGTAAAACTGTTTTGATTTTATTGTTCGCGTAAATAAAAATTGCTCTCTCAGATTGAAAAAATATTTTACTTCCATGCTTTTGAATCGTAATTATCTGATCGTTTCTCAATGAATCTGGAATCAAATTCAATAAAGAGCGATATTGAAGAGCGCCCTTTTTTGAGGGTTCCATTAATCCCATCATTTTTGGGCCACCACAAGCAATAACTTGATTGCCTACATAAGTGATGGAATTAATTCTAACTCCTGTAGCAATTGGCAAAAATACCCATGTATGTCCGTCATATTGAAGAAGCCCACCAACGTTACCTGCATAAATAAACCCTCGCTCATCCTTACAAATAGAATAATTTTCGGGCACATGAGAATCTCCATAATCTTTTGGAGTAAAATTACCAATAGGTGGTTGTTGTGGTTGAGCATTGATTAACAAAGAAAAACAACCCAATACTACTATAAGAAATACTTTTTTGAACAATTCCATAATTTTTGTAAAAATAAGACCTTAATCAACAAATCAAAGCGAATTTCTTGATTTTTGTAACTAATAAAAAATAAGTGCATTACCCTATAGCGTAATCGAATAAACTAAGCTATTTTTGAACTTTAAAGTACACAAAAATGAATCACCAAGCACCTATCCAAAAAAACAATAACCATTTAGTCATGATTAAGAAATCCTTTTTACTGCTATGTGCAGTGGGATCAACCCTATTAAGTTGGTCGCAAATTTCCATTTTCGAACAAAATTCAAAATTTGGATTGAAAGATGCTTCAGGTAGTGTAATTGTATCTGCAGAATATGATAATATGACCGCTTTTCAAGAGTTTGCCTATTATGATGTAGCAGGTAATTCTATTTACATAGGTAATAAAGGTGGAACTAAAACTACGAGTATAGTAACTGATTCTACTTGGGGATATACCGATGATAGCTATACTTATGCTGTAACAGGAACTAAAACGCGTGAACATATTGTAATTAAAGGTGGCAGCTTTTTTATTTTTAATTCAAGTGGTCAACAAATAAACGCAGATGGATATGATAATATCGCCTTAAATTTTGCTGCTCCTGTTACTTATGATTATGGCGAGCCTTATGCCTATAAATTTATTTCATTAGATGAACCAGGAATGGAGCGAGAGTTCAATCGTACGATGATTAAATTAAATGGAATTATGGTGAAGAAAAATGGAAAATGGGGCTTGATGAATATGGAACCCAAAATGGTGATTCCAATAGTTTCTGACGGATTAATTGAAGAATTAATAACCTATGATCAAAACCTTCTATACCTCGTAAAAAAAGGTAAAAGTGTAGTATTATATAATCCTGAAGGAAAATCAATTTCTGCTGAATATGATAAAATTGAAGCTTTTAATACTTGGGAAAATTATGGTGATTATACGCAATCAGTGGCAAAAGTGATTAAAGGTAACAAGATTGGATATATGCGTATTGATGGGAAAGAAATGATTGCCCCTAAATACGAATATTTAATTAAAGTAAATGCCGATACTTACATATTCAATAAAGGAGGAAAAAAACAAAAATTTGAATGGATTGATTCATCTGCTTTCTATAATTACGGATATGATTATGCCTATGATATTCCCGAAGGTTACACTCCTCAACCCGTTATAGTAAAAGACTCCATGATGAAAGGTGGAAAATTTGGGGTGATTAAGGAAGGTAAAGAAATTATTCCTGCCTCCTATTCATTTATCGAATTGGATTTCACAAGTGGTTATTATTTTGGCCACTCTGGAGGAAAAGAACCAGAAAATCCAAAAGGACAATCTTATGGATATTATGAAGATGGAGCTTATTATGATGGTGGATATGGAAATTATGAGTACAATCATTATTTAAGCGTTGAACGCCCAACCGATTCTAAAAGAGCGGTCATTGACAATATGGGTAAAGTAAGATTGAAAGATGTAGAAAATATTATTCTAAATTTTATCCAAACTAATAGTCGTGAATTGGACGAAAATGGACTTTATGTAAACAAACCTACTTTTTATCATCAAATTACTAATAAAGGAAAAAGCGGTTTAATAAGTGCTGATTTTAAACAAATCATTCCTGCAAAATATGTTTCTTTCACCACTAATAATAATTTAAATAATGGAACGGTAATCGTAGAAGGAGACAATAAAAAATTCGGCATTTTTTCTTTACAAACCGGAAAAGCCATTACGGGCATGGATTATTCTTCGCTTTTTCCAGGAGATAAATTCTATTATTACAATAAAGGTGGAAAATGGTTAGAAACTGAACAAAGTTATTATGACTATTATACTGATTCAACTTATTCGTATAAAGTGACCAATTTAATGGGTGGTAAATATGGTGTTTTGAAAAATGGGAAAGATGATATGGGTGCAATTTATGATACTATTTATGTGTTGAGTTATGCAACAGGAAATTATATTAACTACGAATATGATAATTCCAATAGCTACAGCAAGCCTATCATTACTTTCAACAAAAATAGTTTAATGGGAATTTTTGCTTCGGATGGTTCAGAAGGAATCCCAGCACAATTCACCAGCATAAGTTATGATTATAGCAGTCAAAAATTACAAATCATGAAGGATAATCTGTATGGTTTAGCGAACTTAAATGGAAGAATATTGATAGATCCGATTTATACTTCGCTCTATGCAGTTGGATATTCCTATTATGGTGGTGAAGTTTCTTCTTTTGTAGCTACTAATCAAGAAAATCAACAAGGAATAATTGATACTTCAGGAAATGTTTTATTTGCTTTCAATTATAACTGGATTGACTCTTATGCTTGGAATCAAGGAAACGAAATGATTAAAGTTTCTAAAGATAATAAATTCGGTTTCTCCAATAGAGAAGGTGCAGAAATATTGAAATGTGAATATGACGACATCAATGAATTTTTCAATTATACTACCAAAATTGCTATCGTTACAAAAAACAGCAAGAAAGGTTTTTATGATAGAGCAACACAAAAAATGATGACTGAACCAAAATATTCTGATGTATTAGTATATGAGGAAAAGGTTAACGGATTAACAAAAGTAGTAATAGGTGGAGAAATCTATTGGGATTCGATAGCTTATATAAACAAAGTTAAAGGTGGAAAAATAGGTTATGTAGATTCTTTAGGAGTAGAAATTATTCCTGCCGTTTATGATAATGTTTCCTATAATAATGAAGTAGAACTTTACTTATGTAACAAAGGAAAATCTCGTGAATATTATACTATAAATGGTGCTAAAGTAAATGATGGTGAATCTCGTTTCATGAATTCTTATCTAGGAAGAAAGATGATGGAGAATCAAAAAATCGTTGAGTTAAGTTGGAATTCTGCTAATGGACCTGTTGGTGCAGATGCCACTTCTTTCTATTATGATGAAGAAGGAACATACTGGTTAGGAACTGGATCTTCTGGTGGTGTTTATCGTTCAACTGATCAAGGAAAAACTTGGATAGAAACCAACAATGGAATTGGTCCACGTCACATCATCTTTATTAATAAATTAAATGATACTTTATTTATTGTTGATCAAGGTGCAGGTTCTTATTCGGGATATGAAATGTATTCGGGTGAATTCGGATATTTCGAATCGGTGCATTATTGGAATGCAAGTTCAAAATCTTGGAAGTTAATTCCAGAAGAAAGAAAATACACTATCGCTAATGAACTTTATACCCTTGCAAATGCTGCGAAATATGAAACAGCAAATCCACAACCCATCCAAGGATATGGTTTAGGAACTTCCTACTTCCCTACTCACATTAATAATTCTTTTTATTATCAATATCCTTATAATTATGTGGGATCTTATAAAGCAGAAACCTATACTTACGATACTTTAGTTTCAAAAGGAATGCCTCGTGATTGCTATAGTAATGCTGCAGGAAATATATTTAAAGTAGAAGAGGATAATTATGTTTTATTGGCGAAAAGTGGAATCTTTAAATTTGCTGCTGGTTCTGATGTTACCAACTTACCTGAAACCGGATTAAAAGCTTCTGATATCACTCAAATTGGAACATTACCGTCTGGTGGAATCATTGTTCGTGAAGGAACATCTGATATTTGGAAGTATGAAAATAATACTTGGACAAAATTAGTAGATGCTTATAAAATGAATGAGCAACTGGGTTTATCTAACACAGGATATTACACCGGTAATTTTTCTATCGACAAAAAAGGAAATGTTTTGGTTCCTTTTAGAGGAAATATTTATGAAATTTCTTCGGATGGAAATATGAAATTAGTAGTAGAATCAGCTGAAATTTCAAAATTCACTGAGTATTCTTCTATGGGTTTTTCATCACTAGAATTTATTCAAGCCATTAAAGACAAAAACAATAAAACTTGGGTATTGGTAACCGGAATTGGATATTATGGTAATAGTTTCGGTGTGCTAGAATTGAATGATGCCGGCAAATTAATTTATGTTGATACTGTTTTTAAATCGGGTTATGGAGCTCCATTTATTTTTGCTGATAAAAAAGGAAATGTTTGGAAGTACCAAGATTACATTGTAGAAATGGTAGGCAATCCAAAAACCGCTTTAAAAACTAACTACTGGGATTTTAATATCACCAAAGTGGCTTGTGGAACTAATGGAGAAATTGCCTTGTTAAATTCGTATTCTTCCATTTCTATCTATGTTCCAGAAAAAGGAAGATGGGTAGATGTTAGTGTGTCGAATGCAGGAAACATTAGTGCATTAGAATACGATTCCAAAGGAAATCTAATGGTTTCTACCAATTATGAATTTGAATATTTCTGCGGTGAGGATAGTAAAATCAAAAAAGCAGATCCAATGATTGGTTATATTGAATTCTCAATGGATGGTGTAAAAATAAAAGCTTTAAACAATCCAGTTAATCCACGCATACTTTCTTTCTGTGCTCATCCTACATTAGGAATGTTGGTAGGAACAAGCGGAAGCGGATTGCAGATAACCAATAAAAAGTGAGTAAGTAAATAAGCCAATAAGCAAGTAAGAAAGAAAATACAAAACCGGTTCGAAAGGGCCGGTTTTTTTTGCTATTAAAAACACCATACTCTAATACTTATTATTAAGTTGAATTAGCTTAGTTACAAAATAACATTGGAAAATTTTAATGATTATTATTTTCTGCCAGACACTTCAAAGTATTCTAAGTTTGATTGTAAAACGCATTTAATAGCTAAACACCCGCAAAAAATAAAAGCTAAAACTTGGCAAAATATGTAGCGTTATAATTACAAATACTACATTATGAAAACTAAAATCCTTCTTATTATTTTGGGATGTACGATAAGTACAACGCTAAACAGTCAAATTCTATTTAACTTATTTCGTAAAGTGGAAATTAATCGCTTGGTAAAAAAGCAAGGTGTTTATGTGGGTTATGAGATAGGAATTTATGATGTATTTGAAGTTGGTTCCGATAATCAAAGAAAACGCGTAATCGGAAAGAAAGTAACCATAAACGGAATAACATCAGGGCTACAATAT
>JBIPLT010000168.1:0-6719 GCA_044368255.1 Flavobacteriales bacterium | reverse complement strand
ACTGTTTCTAAACTCGGAATGCAATCTGGTGGTTCACATGAATTATCAACGACGTTAAACTTTAACTGTAAAAAACCAGTCAAAAAATTCAGAACGATCTCTTGTCCTTCGTTCTAAGAAATAGAAAAAATTAAACGCGCTTTATTTGGTGTTGAAGGAGAGCCGGTTTATTCGTAAGAGTAAATCGGTTCTCCGTTTATAATGGTATTCATCACATAAACGTGACGCAAAGCTTCTTCAGAAACTGTAAGAATATCATTGCTAAGAATCACAAAGTCGGCTAATTTTCCAGGCTCCAAACTTCCTTTTTCATTTTCTTCAAAACTTCCTAGTGCGGCCCAAATAGTCATTCCTTTTAATGCTTCTAATCTAGTTAAACCTTCTTCAGGATGAAATCCTTTTTCGGGTTTACCATTCAATTCTTTTCTGTAAACCGCAGTATAAAAAGTTCGAAGTGGATTAATATCCTCCACCGGGAAATCTGTTCCTAAAACTAAAAAGGCGACGTAATTTAAAAGCGTTTTATAGGCATAAGCTCCCTTCATTCTCTTTTTACCAATTCTTTTCTCGGCCCAATCTCCATCCGAAACGGCATGCGTAGGTTGCACCGAAGGTATAATTCCGTAATTATTAAAATAGAAAAAATCATTGGTATCTAAAACTTGTGCATGTTCAATTCTCCATCGATGATCTGGATTTTCTTTAATTGTTCGCGCATAAAGCGATAACATAAATTTGTTGGCAGAATCTCCAATACAATGTGTGTTTACCTGAAATCCTGCATCAAATATTCTTCTTATGGCAGAAACATAAGCGCTTGTATCCGCCAATAATTGCCCATAGTGATTTGCGCTATCTGAGTAAGAGTGTTTCATGCAGGCCCCTCTGGAACCCAACGCACCATCTGCCACAACTTTAAACGCTCGAATATTGGTTCTCTCTTTTTTCGTTGGACCTTTCTTCAACCAGTAATTCATATTCACTTCATTTAACATCATCATGGCATAAACGCGTGATTTAAATTTTCCTTCTTTTTGCAAAGAAATAATTTTATCTAAAGTTCGTTGATCCATTCCTGCATCCTCGAGTGTGGTTAAACCAACTGCAATACAATTTTCATCTGCCAACAACAATGCTTTTTCCAATGTTTTATCGTCGGGCTGAGGAATTAATCTATTAACTACGTCAATCGCATTGTCTATTAATACGCCAGTTAATTTTCCATCCTTAGAAATGAATTGTCCGCCTTGTACGAAACTATTTTCATTTATACCCGCTCGATCAATTAAATAATCATTGGCAATTACAGCATGACCGTCAATCCTAGTTAGCATAACTGGCACATCAGGAAAATATTTATTTAATAATTCGTTGGTTGGAAATTTTTTATCCTTCCATAAAGTTTGATCCCACCCTCTTCCTAAAATAACATTTGGTTTATTTTTTTTATAAAAATTTTTTGTGCGTTCAACAGCTTCTTCCCAAGATGTACAACCTTTCAAATCCACACTCAACAAACTCATTCCATAATTCAAAATATGGCAATGACCATCAATAAAACCTGGATAGACAGGTCTAGTTTGCGCATCAATGTATAAATCGGAATGGTATTTATTTAATATCTCTTGCTCGGCACCTAATTCAATGATTTTACCATCACGAATGGCCATGGCTTGAGCCACCGTTCCGTTTTCATCAAGTGTGTATATTTTGGCATTGTGCACAATAAGATCAGCTTGCTCGCCTTTGTGAGAACAGGATGTTACTAATGATAAAATGATAATGGTAGTAGAGGCGCGATGCATCGCGCCTCTACCAATGATTTGTAATAATCGTTGCATCATTGTTTCTTCTCCATATAAAAAGCATTTGCCTGCACCGTTGGTGTTACCACAATATCATTCAAACAAACATGTGCAGGACGAGTTGCGGCAAACCAAATAATTTCAGAAATATCCTCTGCTAACAAGGGTGAAAATCCTTTGTAAACATCTTTTGCTTTTTGCTCATCACCTTTATATCTTACCAATGAAAATTCGGTTTCAGCCGCGCCAGGACAAATACCTGTAACTTTAATATGGTAAGGTAGTAAATCAATTCTAGTTGCTTTTGTCAATGAATCTACTGCATGTTTAGTAGCACAATAAACATTTCCATTCTTGTAAGTATCTTTTCCAGCTACCGAACCAATATTAAAAATATGGCCTTTCATTCTTTCTTTCATTAATGGAGCAATCATTCTAGTTACATAAAGCAAACCTTTTACATTGGTGTCAATCATTGTATCCCAATCATCCATATTTCCATTCTCAATTCCGCTTAATCCAAGAGCGAGACCTGCATTATTAATTAATACATCAATAGCTCTCCATTCAGAGGGAAGTGTCAAATATTTTTCCACATCTTCGCGTTTCCGAATATCAAAACATAAAGTCAAAACTTTTATACCATAAGTTCTTTCCAATTCTGATTTTAAAGAATCCAATCTTTCTTTTCGTCTTCCGGTTAGAATTAAATCATAGCGATTAGCAGCAAATTTTACAGCACAAGCTTTTCCAAATCCGGCAGTGGCACCTGTTATAAGAGCAATTTTCATGAAATACTAGTTTGAGTCACAAACTTAACGGAATTATTGCTTTAAAAATGAAGAGGAGAGAATAAATGAATGAAATTATAAAGAAAGATTTATTCACAAGCGAATAATCGTCTGATTCCCACAAAGCGCTTTACGTAACCGCTATTTTCGTAGGAAGTAATAACAACACCCGGATGAGCACTAGAACTACTGGCATGAATGAATTTTATAGGTTCACCTAATTCTGAAATCACAATTCCAACATGACCAACTGTTTTATCTTTTGGATTGGTACCTGTAAAGACAATCAAATCCCCTTTTTTAGCATTTTTAATATCTACTATTTCACCCGCATTTTCTAAACCTTTTGAAGATCGTTCAATGGTAATTCCTACTTGTTTGAAACAATAATAAACAAATCCAGAACAATCAAATCCACCTGGCTTGGCCCCTGCCCAAACATAAGGTTGTCCTAAATTAGCATTGGCGTAGGTGATGACCGTATCAATCTCATCAGCACAAGTAGAATCTTTAGTTTGTTTCGAATTTCCAAAGCTGATTATTGGTGTAATAAAAAAGAATAAAATTATCCACTGCTTCATACCACAAAGATATAATTTAAATTTTTGTCATTTTAAAATGAAAATCACAAAAAAATGTAAATATTGATGATTATAAAATAGTAGTTGGAATGTTTTAAATATCGTTTTCCAATCTGTACTCAGTTACTCAGCTCGATTATTTCTTTTCAACCCACAATTTTATCCTTCTTATATCCTTGCTTGAATTTACTTTCAATGAATTCAATAATTTTTCCAGCAATATCTATTTGTGTTGCCCCTTCAATTCCTTCTAATCCGGGAGAGGAGTTTACCTCTAAAATCAATGGCCCTTTTGAACTTTGTAACATATCTACACCAGCTACATTCAATCCCATTGCTTTTGCTGCTAAAAGTGCTGCACGTCTTTCATCACGCGTTATGTTGATTACGTTGGCATGCCCACCTCGGTGAAGATTACTTCTAAATTCTCCAGGCAAACCTTGTCGTTTCATTGCACCCACAACTCTACCATTTACTACGAATGCACGAATATCTGCTCCTCCTGCTTCCTTTACGAATTCTTGCACGAGAAAAGATGCGTCTAATCCATAAAAAGCTTCAATAATTGATTTTGCCGATTTTTCTGTCTCTGCTAACACCACTCCTATACCCTGCGTTCCTTCTAATAATTTAACAATAACAGGTGCGCCACCCACTTGTTTCAAAAGATTATCAATATCCTTGGGATGATTGGCAAAAACAGTTTTAGGAATTCCGATATCATGACGTGAAAAAATCTGCAATGATCTTAGTTTATCTCTCGAACGAACAATAGAAACCGAAGAGTTAACAGAAAAAGTTTTCATCATTTCAAATTGACGAACTACTGCAGTTCCATAAAAAGTACAAGACGCACCAATACGAGGAATAATAGCATCTACATGATCAATCAATTTTCCATTATAAAATATTTGAGGATTGGAGTGCTCACTTAACATGGTACATTTTAAATGATCAAGCACTATTACTTCATGTCCGCGCTGAATTCCGGCTTCTACTAATCTTCGTGTAGAATATAATTTTGGATTTCTGGAGAGAATGGCAATTTTCATAATTTAACAGAAAAGAATTTCACTAAAGATAAATCAAAAACAAATTCACTCTGTAGTTTTATGTCTTTTTTTCGGCGTATGCATAAACATTCTACTTACATCTACTAAATAGCGATTTTTCAAAAATTTTCTACCGAGTAAAACGGCATGATTCATAGTATCACGATTACTTAACGTAAACTCCGTTTCAAATTCATCTCCACTAAAATGAACCATCAGTTTCACGGTATATCGCATTTGCACATGCCCATTACTACTTTTGACTTTTTTTAACTTGAACTTAGAAAATTTTGTAACATTAGTTGTTTTTCTTAACAAACTTGCACAAAGAACTTGCTTATTATTAATTCTTTCTACCCAGAGCTTATCGCAATGAATAGATGACGTTTTTGCACCGGTATCAATTCGAGCCACAACATTTTGCCTATTTAATTTTGGAAAACTAATGTGCTCTTTCGAACCTACACACTTTTTTTCATCGGTTTCTATCATTATACTTATCGGTTATTTACAGGGTATTGTCGTCAAAATTAACAAATGATAACAATTGGATACTGCGATGTTAAGAATAATCTTTGGAACTAGTGACATCAATGTTGTATTTTTGCCATCTATATGAAACGCAAGATAACAATGATGCTTGCTTTCTGGATTTTGCCGCTTTACTGCTCACTCAACATTTACATCCCGAGTTATGGCAAATCTCAGAAAGAAAACTGGTCAAAATCAACCCTCACTCTAGCAAACGTGTATGATGCTTTGATTGCCTGTGAAATTGCACATCCCGATATAGTAATGCGTCAGGTAATTGTTGAAACCATGTGGTTAAAATGCAAAAACTGTTCTAAAGATTTGAATAATCTTTTTGGGTTTTTCTTGAACGGAAAATATGTTGAATTCGATTCTTGGTTTGAATCTGTTATTTATTATAAACAGTGGCAAGATGCATATTACAAAGGCGGAGATTACTACGATTTTCTAAATTCCATTGGTTACGCAACCAGCGAGAAATACGAGAGAACACTTAAACAAGTTATTCTCCCTGAATTTAATCCTTAACCCATTTGACATTAAAATTGAAATGTTTACCTTTGGCAGTAATGAAAAGGGTAAATAGTATTATTCTATTTTTATTTTTTACGGTGATGGCAAAATCACAAAAAGACTCGACTGAAATAGATTCGTTGATTGCATTAGAATTACAGGAAGAATTTTCTACCAAAACGAGTATTACCATTCCTAATGAAATTACAGATGAACATTTAATTAGTTATTATAGCGATTGTGGAATAAAATACGATTCCGCCTGTAGCTATCTTGAATTATATCGTGAAATTTATGGTTGGTTGGGAGTGAAATACAAATATGCAGGTTTATCAAAAAACGGAGTGGATTGCGCAGGATTTGTGACTAATATTTGCAATAAAACATATGCCACTAAATTATCAGGAAGCGCCACTCATCATTTTGAAAAATGTGATGAAATAAATGATTCCACTTTATTGGAAGAAGGTGATTTGGTATTTTTTAAAATCAACAAACCCACTATTTCACATGTAGGATTATATTTAGGAAATGGAAGATTTGCTCATGCTGCTGTTCATGGTGGTGTAATGATTAACCATCTTTCGGAAAAATATTATTCGAAATATTATTTCACTGGAGGAAGACTAAAACCAACACAACTCACACCAAATGGGAAATAAAACATTGATCATGTCTCATACAGAAATTGAGCAAAAGATTAACCGAATTGCTTATGAATTATATGAAACTTATATCAATGAAACAGAGCTTTATATTGCAGGAATTTATCCCAAAGGATTTTCATTAGCCGAAAAATTAGTAAAAGTTTTAGAAAAAATTTCTTCTTTAAAAATTCATTTAGTAAAAGTGGAATTACACAAAGATTTACCTTTAGATCACCCGGTTAAAATAAGCACTCCATTAGAAGAATTGGATGGAAAATGTTTGGTGCTAGTAGATGATGTTTTGAATTCGGGAAAAACTTTAATTTATTCGGCTCGACATATTTTAGCGGCTAAATTAAAAAAAATGAGCACCGTTTGTTTGGTGGATAGAATGCACCGAAGATTTCCCATTCGCGCTGATTTTGTTGGATTGACTCTCAGCACCACCTTACAAGAACATATCGAAGTAGAATTTTCAGAAGGAAATGATAAAGTATATTTACAATAACACATGCAGAAAATAATTGCTCCCTCTTTGTTGGCCTCTGATTTTGCCAATTTACAACGCGACATTGAAATGATCAACAAGAGTGAAGCCGATTGGTTTCATATCGATATCATGGATGGAGTTTTTGTGCCGAACATATCATTTGGCATGCCCGTGCTGGATGCCATCAACAAACACGCTAAAAAACCATTGGATGTGCATGTGATGATTGTGCAACCCGAAAGATATATTGCCGAATTTAAAAAATTGGGAACGCATATTTTAACGGTACATTATGAAGCTTGTCCACAT
>JBIPLT010000085.1:0-11269 GCA_044368255.1 Flavobacteriales bacterium | reverse complement strand
AAATAGGGTAAGCTACTTGCATCGCACCGCTACAACCATCGACCTTTGCTTCGTTCCCGACCTGGAGGATTAGACAGGAGCTGATCGTACAAGACTTACCCCGCACAAAAGTAAAGAAATATCATGAATAACAAAATGGAAATTGATTCTTTTAACTAGCTAGATAATGAGCGAATTAAAAAAAATATTGAAAATTATTTATGAGTAAAAAGGCCTAAATTGATTTATTTTTGATTTTAGCCCTCACCAAATCATAGGAATGGTCAATCCACTCTTTCATCAATTTTGGTGCAACAGAACCATCCATTTTAATCGTATTCCAGTGTTTTTTATTCATATGGAAACCTGGAATTACGGCTGGATATTTTTCGCGTAGATGCAAAGCTAATTCGGGATCGCATTTAACATTAAAGCGCACCGGCTGTTCATCTAAGGGCAATAAAAGAAAAGCTTTATTGTTGGTTTTAAAAACCAAAACATTGGGGCCAAATGGAAGTGTTTCTTCGCAATGGGGTTTTGTTAAACAATATTCGCGAATTTCTTCGAGGTTCATTTTGAATTATAATTTAAAACTAGTGGTGCGTTTTTTTATAGGTGCAATTAACGTTTTGACCGTTAAATATAAACACTTTTATAATAGGATTTCTTTAAAAACTCCAACTCAAACTCAAGTTCCCGTTCATTTCCATGAATCCCAATTGCGTATCTGTTGCCAGTTTTTGTAAAAGTGTTGCGGTAAAATTTATTCCTGTTCTTCCGGCCTTGGCATTTTTTAATTTTGGTTGATAACTCAACGTAAAACGATGGTTCAATATTTTTCCAGTTACCCATGAATTAGTTAAAGCATAATTGAAAGTGCTACCCGCCATCATGCGCAGGGTGTTATTCCAAATAGATTTCGTTAAATTAATCGTGGGCCCAGCCATCCAGTTTTCGAGATTAGCCAAGTTGGTATAATTGGTATTTATTGCAATGGTGATTCCTGTTTTTGATTTTACATGATTCAACGTATAACCTAAATTTCCATTGTAGATTTTGGTCATCACAGGGATTTCTTCATTGGGAATAACGTTTCCTTCTAAACTCCCGGTGGCTTGCGAGGTGATCATGTGCATCATTGTAAAAGTCAAAGCTTGTTTCGATTTTTCATTCCCAAAAAGATGCATCAGGGTGGCCGAAGCATTTCTACTTACTTGATAAAAATTCAAGGTATCCATTGGGTTTTGAAAAAAAGGGTCGGGTTGAATTCTGTTTTTAGTGAAGGTGCTAAAATTGGAAAATTGTGCGTTGAAATTCCATTTTTGATTGGGCGCATACGAAATATTGAACGAACCAATCATTCTTTTGGTAGTTCCTGCTCTTTGCTTGTCTAAATTGTTTTTCTGAAATCCTCCATTGAGATTTAGGTTTAATTTTCCTTGCATTAATTGTAGGGAAGGAGCAAGGGTGTAATTTTCTAAATCATTATTAAAAAAATAACCACCTAATGTTTTGTATTCTGGATCTACATGTTCGTATTGTACTCTTAAATTGAATTTCTTTACTGTATAATTCAACGAACTTTTATATGCGCTATAGTAAGCCGTTGAAGTTCTCGATTTCATTAAAAACGAATAATAATCTTGCGTATTATTTACTTCTTCCGAAAGTGTATTTCTTGTTAATCCCGAAAGGGCATATTCTCCTTCTGCCGATAGTTTATCCGAAATTTTTATTTTCCCACTCAACGAAGCCACCACATTTTCCATAGGTGTTTTTAGAGTATTGATTGGGATAAAAGGAATCGAACGGGCATCATCGGCGGCTCTAAAAAATATGGCGTTAATGGCATATCCTTTCTTTTCATAACCTACAGTTAATCCCATTCCCATGCGTTTATAGGCTAAATTGGCGTCTGATTGCGTTATCTCATCAAATGCAGTGGGTCGCATCAATCTTCCATACATCGCGCCAATTTTCCAAGATTTTGGCGTTAATTCAAATCCTCCTCCAGCAAAAACATGTCCGGCTAGTGTATAACTCGAATAATTCATCGCATGATAACCTATGAAAGTTTTCACCCATTTATAAGTGGGAGAAATTGAAAATTGATTGAAAGGTTGCGTAAAAGTTCCTTTTTGATTGGAATAAGAATAAGTAATGGGCATCGAAACATCCAAAAAATTCACCATTAAATTTCCACTCGCATATTGCGTAAATGGATCTCGTCTTGCGGTCATTCCATCCGACCAATATACCAATGAAGTGAAATTGATTCCTCCGCTGATGGTCATCATATCTGGTTGACCCATTTTTTCTAAATTCTGGGAAGAGGATGAGGAATGTAAAATGAAAAATGTAAAAGGAAGAATGATGATCCTTCGATACGCCTTCGTGCCTCGGCTACTCAGGTTGACAGAGGATAGTTGTAAAAGGGAGATGGTCATCCTGAGTAATTCAAATGCGAATAGTACAACTTCTTTTTTGTTGCTATCATTTTTTCGCCATTTGAATGTATCGAAGGATGTCATTAATGTTGTATTATAAAGTAAACACTTCTCGCATCAAACTCCGCAACTATTCTGATCAAATAAGTTCCATTTTGTAAATTACTTAGCTGAATATTCTCCAAATAATAATCATTTTCAGAGGTAAAATCGCTCCATTGCAAATTTCCGGTTAAATCATAAATGAGAATAGAAAAATCTTGTTTTCGGAATAAGGTTACTTCTAAGTCAAAAATTCCAGCATTGGGATTAGGAGAAATTAGAATAGAATCTATTCCATTTCTATTATAGAAATGAGCCACGCTGGTATCGATATCACGAACAAAAATGGTTTTTATTTTTTCTGCTTCGCAATTTCCATAAATTGCTTTAAGCGTTATTTGATACGTTCCTGTATCAGGTAAAATGACCCAAGGTGTTTCAATATCATTTACTAAAATTTGTGTTCCTATAGGAAACACCCATGCTAATGAATCGGGTTGCGGATTAGAAATATTTACCAAAACTAATGTGTCGCCAAGGAAATGGGTAGTAGAAACTAAAAAATCAGGTTCTGGTAATTGTGTGTTATCATTTACCGTTGCATTCGTTGTATGTAAACATCCCAATGAATCTTGAATGGTTATGGTATGATTTCCGAAAGGAACAATAAATGAATTGGAGCTTTGAAAATTGATTCCGTCAATCGAGTAGGAGTAAGGTGAAATTCCGCCCAGTGGATAAACTTGAATTTCTCCAACGGTAGAATCGCAAGAGGCAAAGGTTAAAATGGAATCTGAAATAGGTGATGGAATATTTACCAACATAGTGTCGTAACCTAAACAACCATTTCCATCCGAAACAATTACAGAATATGCATTGGTAACTGGTGTTGAAACAGAAATGTTGGAAGAATTATTTGCACCATTGGACCATGCATAATTTAAAGAAGCAAAATTGCCAAAAACAGCAACAGTTAAATCAACGGGTGAATTAGCACAAACTAAAGTGTCTTCGTTTAATTCAATTTCTATTAATGGAATTTGGGAAACAAGCACTGAATCTTGATGAACACAACCATTTTCATTGTTGGTTACAGTTAGAACAAAAACCCCCACTTCATTTATTGTAGCAGGATCGGGAGAAGAAAAATTATTGGGGCCGGTCCAATTTAAATTCGTATTTGAAGTTAAAGAATTTCCATCCAAAACTAAAGTATCATTCGAGCAAGTAATATTGGTTAAACCATTGGGCAAACTTAATTGTGGAATGGTTTTATATTGATCAATGAAAAAATTTTGTTGAGATGAACAGCCATTTGTATTATCCATTACCAATAAAGAATAGGCTTCACTTTCTGTGATGATCAAGGAATCATTATTTGAAATGATGCCAGTGGTATCTTCCCAATGAAAAGAGGTGTTGCTAGTTGTAGAATTTCCTACAACAAGAATTGAATCTTTATCACAAGTTAAAGTATCAATAGATAAACTCATTATTCCCAAATGTGAACTAATTTCAATATTCGGAGCAGTTCTATTTTCGGTGACCATGACAAAGTTTGAATCTTTACAACCATTTCGAGTATTGGTCACCACTAAAAAATATTGACCGATGGAGTCTACATTGGCAGGATTAGAATAAATTCCACCATTAAATTTATTCCAATAAAGTGAAGTTGGAGTGGTTGCAGAATTTCCGTTTAAAATAATAGTTGTATCCATACAAGTTAAAACAAATGATCCAGTGGGCAAACTTACATTGGGCGTGATAGTATCTTGAGCAATGAAAACAGTATCCTTTTTGGCACATCCAGTTGATGTATTAGTTACCGTTAATATATATTCTCCCTCTAAATTAATAGTAGGATTAGTAATCGTTGAACTAAACGAACTTGGTCCATTCCATTGGTAATTTACTGGTGAAGAAGTAGAATTTGCATTTAAATTCAAATTTAATCGCACACAATTTAAGGTAGAATCTATTCCTGCATTAGCATTCGGACGAGGATGAACAGTAATTGAATAAGCCAATGTATCGCTATATAAATTACACCGACTAAATGGTGAAACATATAAAATTCCTGAAGTGGCAGTTTCACTAAAGTTGATATTTATATTGGCTGAATTTCCACCAGAAATGGTTACGCCTGTTCCGCTATACCACCAGCTATATCCAAATGCGTAGGGAACGGCTTGAATGGTATAATTGAAGGATTGAGAGGGGCAAACATTTGCTGTTGCTGTAGTCAATAAAACAGGATCGTATGGCTCATTGCAAAAACCAGCCATTCCATTTTTAGCTGTTGCAGCAATAGTATTCAAATTATTATCACTTACAAAAACGCGATTGCGAGAAACATGAACGGCATATCGATTGTCAAATCCTGCATTAGGAATGGGATTCCAATTTATTTTTTGTTTAGGTGTTGAATTACTATTTAAATCTACAGCGCCCAAATAACTTTGTAAACCAGTTTGAAAAAAATCAAACATTCCACCAATGAAAAGCTCATTTTTATATCGAGCAATCGAAAAAGGTGTTCCATTGTTTGCTATCGTAAATGCACCTATAGTTACTGCGCTGGTTGTTTCATTTATTTCTAAAACTTCGTCTCCAAATGGCCATATTTTTGAGGTAACAATGTATAGTTTTCCATTGTATGACTCACAATCGATCACTTGTTCGAAAGTGAAGGAAGGATTAAAAGTTTGATCAATGACCAATGTGTTTTTATTAAAAGCAATAATTCCATCATTTAATGATCCGCCCATATTTCTGCCGCATAAATAAATTCTATTTCCAGAAATATGCAAACGTGCAGCTTCCATTGGAGCAATCCAGCTAAAAGAGGGATTTAAAATAAATGGATCATTTGTATTTACTCCCCATGATGTTAAATCAAATGCTCCAAATTGAAATCTTGAAACTGTATCATCATAAATAATTCCATTTCCACAAACGTATAATTTAGTACCATCGATTTTGAAATCGGTGATATCATTTATTGTTCCTGCATTATCTGGATTGAAACTTATATCAAATGAGGCCGTGTTCACCAAAATTCTCGACCAATGATTATTGTTTGCATTTCCATTTGCAGAGGTAAAATTTCCTCCGATATGTAAATTGTTATTGTATTTAGCCATGCAATATATTTCTCCCACCATTGCGGTGATAGGATTCCAGGCATCGAGCGTATAGGAATTAGACAAAACATTATAACTCAATCGAGCTATGTTTTTTCTTGAGGTTCCATTTACAGCAGTGAAATTTCCAGCTATATAAATTTTGTTGTTGGTAGAATCATCAACAATGGCGTTGATGTATCCGCCTGCATTTAATTGTGGAAAGGTAGTGATCAAATTTTGCGCGGAAGAATTCGAGTAATAAATCGAAAAAAATAGAATAAAATAAAGGGCTTTTTTCATGTTTTTATTGGGGCACCAAAATTAGAATATTAATTCTTTTTGCCAATGAAAATCGCTTATAAATGAAGAGAATAGGATTAATGATGAATTGAAATAGGTATAAATACCTAATAAGTTTTAAAATCTTTAAGTTTTATTACTTATAGATTAATTTGGGATAAATTGAAGTGGTAATTTTTGAATAAAAAAAGGCTCTTCTTTTGGAAGAGCCTTTTACAGTTATAGAATGATTTTTTATTGAATAACTAGTTTTTTATACGATTCAACTTTTCCATTAGAAATAATCAAATTGTAAAGTCCTGCAGAAGGATTTTCTAAACCTACAGAAAAATTTTGTGATCCTGCTTGGTTAGTGATTTCTTTCGTAAGAACGATTTGTCCTAATTCATTATACAAATTCAATGTGTAGTTTTCATCTGATTCAGCATGGAAGGTGATATTGAAATTTCCATCAGATGGCATTGGATAAACGTTTAAATCAAATGGGTTATATTCTGCTTCAGAAGTTTCTTCATCCGTTCCTAAAATAGAAGATAAACGGAAATTATAGATTCGTGTTTTTCCTGCATTCGGTCCGGTAGTTCCAGAACACCACATACCCGTATGCCAGAAAGTCAAACCATCAGGGTCTAAAGTTGTTTGTGCATAATCACCAAAACGATTGGCACCCGTTTGTGAAGCTGTTCCAGGAGAAACGATAGTTTCATTAAAAGTCATTACGTTAAGTGGGTCACTTGGGCGTCTTCCGGTATATCCTAGAGAAGGAAATACATTGGTGGGCGTCGTACCTGATTTAGCATAACAGAGGGCGATATTTCCTTCGTCATCCATGGCAATACTACCTACCCATCTGGTATAGGTATCAGGAGTATAAATTCCTTGCTGATAAATAGCCCAAGTACCACCCGTTTGTCTCAATTCTGCCCACATAATACTACGTTGACTTGAAGAAATTCTCACAGGCCAGTTAATCACCATAGAATTGTAATTTGCCCATGCTCTCCATTGTGCACGATATTGTAAAATTCCACCAATTCCATCTAGCTTTTGAGTAGTGTTGGGTTGTGTAACATCATTCCAAGAAGAATTATAAGACGCATCAAATGCAGCTGTATTTAATGGCGAGCCAGTTGCAGTAACTATAGATAATGCCGGTGTGGATCCCCATGTTACATTCGCTTCAAAAATATTAATTTGATCAGCAAAAGATCCACCCCAACCATTGTCTTCATAAGATAAAATAGGGCAACCTCCTGTGGTTGGTAAATTATCCCCATCAGCATCACCTGGCATTGGGCAAAAGAATCCACCCGAACGAGGAGGATTGAAGGATGAATAAACCGAACGTGCTGCTCCACCTGTTAACATTACTGAACGCTCGAAACAAAATACTCTTTGTGTTCCTGTATTACAGGTCATATAATACCCATCTCTCCAAATAGAAAATTTTAAATAATCTGGAAATTGTGGAGAGGTGAATGAATAAGTATAATAACTTCCTGTAGGGTCATTAGTGGTTGAGATAGCAATGTAAATAGCATTTCCTGAGCCAAATTGACTAATGAACCAACGACCAGCAAAACGATCATACATAATGATTGGGTCGCCCAAATTCCCAGTAGCTGGACTCCATAAACTTCCAACAGAACCAGATCCCATATTGGCACCATTTGTTTTATTGAAAATTTTATAGGTGGTAGCATTTACTGCTTGCACATAATGATTTGGACCTGCAGCTCCAGAAGGGTCATAGGGAAAAACACCGCCATTACCTAAACCGGCAAAATGAGTTTTAACTCCTGGTGAATCTCTAAAACCGTGTTCATTTTGAATAAAATTTTCATCATTTCCATAGGCTGCACCATTTTGAGCGGCATCGAAAAGAAATGTTTGGGCTTGTCTTTTATTAAAATTTTTATCGCTTGATTCTTTTCCAGCTAATTCTTGATCTCTAAGTGCATCAAGATTTTTTTCTTCTTCCCAAATTTCAGCAAGCGGACGAGAAATTCCCACAAAAGTTGGGTAAATTACTCCTTGATCTGGGTCTGTGTCATTGGTGAGATTGCTCTGTGCCGATAGGAAAAGCGAACCAGCACTAAAAGTGGCAACAAATAAAAATTTTTTCATAATTCCTGGTTATTTTATTTTTAAAACTGAGCCTAATTTAAAGATAATATTCAGAAATCAAAAGTACCAATTAGGGATGGGAATTTTAATTTTAGGGAATATTCACTTCTTGAAACTTATTTCTGTTTAAAACGATACGATTTTTGTTTAAATACCCTAAAAAATAGCTAACTCAATCAATTGTTTAAACTCTCTTGACATTTTCTTACCAACCTTTAATTCTAAATTTTTTCACGCAAAAATGTTGACATTAATTTATTTACGAAAGTTAGAAACAAAAAAAAAGCCCTGAGGTTATTCTGAACTTATTTCAGCATCTCAGGGCTTTTCAAAATTTAAAAGAAAAGGTTAATAGATAATTATCTTTTTGGTGGTCTCTACTTTTCCGTTGGTTAAAACTACAGAATACATTCCTGCAGCGGGCTTCGTTAAATTTACCGGATATTGATAAGTGCCGCTATGATTAACGATTTCTTCAGAAATAATCATTTGACCTAATTCATTAAATAATTCTAATTTATATTTTTCACTTCTGTCGGCAGTGAAAGAAATATGGAAATTACCTTCACTTGGGTTAGGAAAAATAACTAATAAATAAGGATTATTCTCTTCGTTAATTCCTACTGTTGCATTGTTTCCTGCAGAAGCTGCAGAAGCACATCCATTCACAGTTACAATCACCGTATAAACACCACTAGAAGTAACGGTAATGTTTTGTCCAGTTTGGCCCACTAAAATATTTCCATTCAAATACCATTGATTTCCTGTGGTTGCACTTGAAGTTAATACACCACCATTTTGGGTGATGGTTGGAGTTGGAACAGTAGCAACGGTCATGGTAATGGCATTGCTCGTTCCAGTGGTGGGATTCGGGCATGCAGCATTTGAAGTTAAAACACAAGTAATAACATCTCCATTTACAAGAGTAGTTGGTGCATAAGTAGAGCTATTTGTACCTGCATTTGTTCCGTTCTTTTTCCATTGATAAGATGGAGTAGTTCCACCATTGGTAGGAGTAGCTGTAAAGGTGGTTGTTTGTCCCGCACAAATCGTATTATCAACCGCAGTAATTGCAACAGATGGTGTAACACTTGGAGTAACGGTTAATGTAATAGTATTACTTGTAGCAGTTGATGGAGTAGCACAAGCAGCAGTAGAGGTCATCACAACACTAATAGCATCGCCATTTGCAAAAGCAGTAGAAGAATAAAATGCACTATTAGTTCCTGCATTTACGCCATTCTTTTTCCACTGGTAGGAAGGTGTTCCTCCATTAGTAGGAGTTGCATTGAACACAACATTTGTTCCTGCACAAGTTGGATTTGTTCCTGTTGAAATTACAATGCTCACTGCAGGTGTTGAAGAATTACTAACAGTCATCGTGATAGCATTGGAAGTTGCAGGATTATTTAAAACACTAGGTTGATTAGAAGTCATCACACAAGTAATAACATCACTATTAACCAATGTAGTGGTAGTATACGTTGCACTGTTAGTTCCAACGTTAGTTCCATTCTTTTTCCATTGATAAGATGGAGTAGTTCCACCATTTAAAGGAGTAGCAGTAAATGTTACGGATGTTCCAGAACAAATTGAATTATCGGCATCATTAGAAACAATCGTACAACCTGCATTTACAGAAGATGAAAGTTGGAATGAATAAATTCTAGTTCTCTGAACTCCAGTTCCGCTCGCTCCACCATTGTATTGAGCCGTATGCCAAAAAGTCGATCCATCCGGATCTAAAGTTGTTTGAGCATAATCTCCGAAACGATTATAAAGAGTTTGGTATCCTGTTCCAGCAATAGCCACCGTTTCTGCAAAAGTCATTGTTCCTAGAGGATCTGAAGCTAATCGTCCGGTATAAGCTAACGAAGGGTAAACATTACTTGGTGACGTTCCTGATTTTGCATAGCACAGAGCAATATTACCCTGGTTATCCATGGCAATGCTTCCTACCCATCTTGAATACGCATCAGGATCATAAATTCCTTGTTGAAAAATAGACCAAGTTGTTCCTGTTTGGCGTAATTCCGCCCACATAATTCCTCGTTCTGAAGCACTAATTCTTACTGGCCAGTTTAATACCACTGAATTGTAGGTTGGCCACTTTCTCCATTGTGCACGATATTGTAAAATTCCACCAATACCATCTAATTTTTGTGTAGTTCCTGGTTGAGTAATATCATTCCAAGAAGCATTATAAGATCCATCAAATGCGTTTGTATTTAAGGGAGAACCAGAAGCAACTGGAATAGTTAATGTAGGTGTAGTTCCCCATGTTACATTGGCTTCATAGATATTTATTTGATCGGCAAAACTTCCCCCCCATCCATTATCTTCAAATGAAAAAATAGGGCACCCTCCTGTAGTAGGCAAAGATGTTCCATCTGCATCACCAGGCATAGGCACAAAGAATCCACCAGCACGAGGAGGATTGAAAGTAGTATAAACTGAACGAGCAGTTCCACCAGTTAACATTACCGATCTCTCAAAACAAAAAACACGTTGAGTTGCTGTATTACATGTCATGTAATACCCGTCACGCCAAATAGAGAATTTTAAGTAATCTGGAAATTGTGGTGAAGTATAAGTGTAAGTATAATAACTTCCAGTAGGGTTGGGGGTTGTAGAAATAGCGATATAAATATAAAAGATAGTTCCTGCCGCGTTTTCACCAAATTGGCTAATAAACCATCGGTCTGCAAATCGATCATACATCACTATTGGATCGCCCATATTTCCTGTAGCCGGACTCCATAAACTACCAACAGAACCGGTTCCAAGACTTGCGCCAGTTGTTTTGTTGAAAATTTTGTAGGTAGTAGCATTAACTGCTTGAACATAATGGTTGGGCCCAGCTGCTCCCGAAGGATCATAGGGGAAAGCTCCACCGCTTCCAATTCCGGCAAAATTTGCCCTTGTTCCTTCACTTGGACGAGTTCCTTCCTCTCTTTGAATGATTTTTTCTTCGTTTCCATATTCCATCCCATCTTCAACGCTAAATTCAAAATCAATTGCTTTTCTTTTTCCTACCATTTTATCTGGTGACTCAATTTTTGATTTTTCATAATCAGTGAATGCATTTTCATCCATCTGTTCTTCTGCCCAAATTTCACTTAATGGGCGAGAAATTCTCATATAATCGGGGTAAATTACGCCTGATTCTGGATCAGTGTCGTTGGATAAAGGATTTTGAGCATACAGATTAAAAAATCCTAATCCAAAAAATGCAATGAGTAAGTG
>JBIPLT010000130.1:0-8546 GCA_044368255.1 Flavobacteriales bacterium | reverse complement strand
GTTTGGTTTTTGCAAAACGTTGCCTAAGGTAGTAAACTAAATAATCATTAACTAATCATAATTATGGAATGGCATAATTCAATGTCCTGAATAAACCAGATTGGGTGGTTAGCACCGCATCAAAAATTAGAAATACAATTTCACCTAAATGAGAAGCCTGAAAATAAAACCCAGGAAGGTGATAAATAATTCGTGTTTAATTTATCTCCATTGAAACGAATGCAATGAAGGATACTAATATCAATATAATTAAAGAGGACGAGTGTTTGATAAATGGCTTTTTATCTTGAAATGAAAATATTGAGCAGAAAACATAAACAAAAAAGTAGTATTGCAGGTATCAGAATGAATGATGATAAATACCAGTGACTAACGCAAATTTAGATGTTACTATAAAGATTCGGGTTGATTTAATTAATTCGAATGGTTTAAATTCTTGTCTGATTATTTAACATCAAAAAAACCAAACAAAGGCCACTAATAAAGCCAACATAAGTTGTGCTACAATTAGAAAATTTGTCGCTTTTAAAAAGATGATTTATTTTTTTGTCTTTTTGTCTCCTTTAAAGTTCCAACCATCGGTTATGGCGTAGCTAAAGGCTACGGTAAATAATATGGTTATAGATGCTGCGAAATAGGGTATAAACTCAATCATTATTTCTTATTTATAAGGTTTAAATATATTCCAAAACACAGTATCGAGGGAACCCATAGCCCAATAAAAATGGCCTGGTCTGAGTTTCCGTTAAAGAACAATACTTCGGAGTATATGAGAGAAAGCATGGCAGCTACAAAGAGTAGCTTGTCAGTTAAAGAGAATTTTTTGATCATGTTATTTTTTTAAATGATTTTCAAAGATAGTATTTTTTTCTTGTTAACTTATTTTGCAGTTGGTCAGTGTTCCACTTTTCTCCTCCAATAATAAAAATTTTTCAAACAGTGCACAAGAATTCTTGAAAAATAGTTTTGTCGGTTCTTTTGTCTTATGATTTTTGGTTGTCGTATTTTAATTTGCTCATAAAAGAATGAAACTAAGAGAAGTTGGCTATTTCACTCACGAAAACTGTCTGACAGCACTGAATCTCGCAATTCTGCGATACACCGAGTTTCATGTAATTACTCAACTGCCAATTTCATATAGGTGATGGAGGTTAGGTATAATTATTTCAACAATGACTCTATAGTTCTGTCTAAATCCTCAATAGTTGTGGGGGTGAGCCCAATAACGTTGTAAGAAATAGTTGAATTTTTATCAATAATGATGTGTGTTGGGAAAGAAATCACTTCGTATAGGTCTGCTACACTCTTGGCAGAAGGAACAATATGGTAATTGAATTTTTGTTTTTTTAAGAAATTCTCAACTCCCTGTTTATCATTGGTCGCAAAGCCTATAAAAACCACATCTTTTCTGCTGTATTTTTCAACCAATTTATTTAATTCAGGTATTTCTGCAACACAGGGCTTGCATTCAACAAACCAAAAATTCATTACAATTACTTTTTCTGAAAGCTCTTTTAGCGAATATTTATTTCCGAAAATATCTGTAACATTAAAATCAAATGCTTTTTTTCCAACCAAATTACTTGGGTTTGCCATTTGATTTTCTACTTTCTTCATCTGTTTTTTCTCTAATTCAGTGGCTTTTCGTAATACAAAAACTCTTACCACTTTATTACGGTCAATATAAGGTTCCGGAATATAATCTCCTGACATCATTAGTGACATAAATTCACTCTCTTCTATTAAACTGTAGTCTTCTTTGTACATTGGCGTTTCTGATGGATTCAACATCATTGGCTGTGATGGGTCGAGGTCGCCTTCTTCCGCCTTTTTTAAACTATTAAATATTTCAGGTTTTACTTTCGATGAGTCTTTCGATTCAATTTTCTCTTGAACACAACCTATATTTATAAATGTAATAAACGTGAATAAAGTAATGAAGATTTTTTTTGTCATTTTATTTTAAGTGTCTTACGTTTTTAATAATTATCCAAACTTATAAATATTTAATTCGCAATTTAGTAATAAAAGCATCAGAAATGGTAAAATGTTTGTTTTAAGTTCAACATAGTTGTAAAAACAAAATTTAAACTAATTATTGCGGATAGAAAAACTGCTGAATGTGGTTTAGTTCAACGGTTATCGGCAAAAAGAAGTTGATTTTTTGAATTTTATAGTTAAGAAAAAAACTTCTATTGCAACGAATAATCAAACGATTTAATCTAACCACCTCTGATTCGTATTCTAACACTGAAAACTAGTAATTATAACATAAAAAATACCGAAGGTTTCGTCTTCGAGCTCCGTTACCATTACGAAAAACCAATTTAATAAATTTCATTTAGCCATTTTTTTATTCGCTTTTGGGATACAATAAAGCGGGTAATTATTGCTTGCTTGATTGAACCCTACGAACCATTTTTCATCTTAACTAAAACTAAATATCTTTCTAGTCTTACCTTGATATGCAGCCAGAATTCCTATTAGCTTTTGCTCACTTATTTCCAACCAATATGCATAAACCAATATATCTATTTTACTTATTACCATTTTATTTACCTCCTAAAAGTTCTAAGACTTGAATAGTCCTTCCTTGCTTATCTTCAGATGCCAACTTTAATAAATCATCTTGCAAACCTCAAACAGCTCAATTATTAATCCTCTTCTCAATTGCTGCTTCGGAAAATATTTTTTTAATCCTAAAAATAAATCAATTTCATTCACAGTCATTACATCCCAATTTATTTTTGAAGTTTCGAATTTGAATCGAACAGAAATTAAAGCATTCAAATGATTTTGAAACGGACCGTTATAATGAGAAATGGCATATAAAACTTTATCGGGAATATGATCTTCTAAGGTTGTATGACTTTTTAAAGCCATGAACAAATCACGACTATTCATTTCTTTGAGAAAAATTCTCGAGTAAGGTTTAGGAGACCTATATTTATTTTGTTTAGTAAAATCGAGATGTGAAGTAACACCAGCTATGAAAATCTTTTGAGACTGAAAAAAAGATTTTATTTTGTCTTTTAGTTCTAAAGCAACTTTGCTGAATCTACGATACAAGAATTCCATATTGTCGATAATAATGACGTCAAAATTATCTATCCATTGATAAACAGATTCCACTCCATTAAATTGATAATTCAATTCTACTAATTTCAAAAGCCATTGTGATGAAATGTAAATCACTTTTTTATGTAGATCCAAATAATGATTTCCAATTGCGTTCAACAAATGAGAAACGCCTCTTCCTTTGGTGCCTTCAATAATCAAGGAATAATAGTCTTCATTTTTCAAGTCGAGTTTTAAAAGTGTAATTGCATCGGAACTATTGTAGTAGTTGTCGAATCGCCAGTATTTACGGGGTAAAAAATCGGGAAGCATCATGAATTTGTTTTGCTTGAAATTACGATACAAATTGAGTAAAAAGTGAATTGTCGGTAATTAAATATTCGTAGATTCCTTTTATTTATTTTACTTGTTTTGTTCTAAATTCTATTTCTGCTCCTCATGCAAATAACAATACCCCGATTCATTTAATGTTTTATTCTTACATCGAGCGCCTGCTTTGGTTGTTCCTAAACATTGGGTGGAGCTAGTTTTCTTTTCACTGTCTTGTACTTTACTTTCTGTTTTTACGATGGTCCAATCCCAACAGGTGATGCAAAGTTTTGATTCAATTAAATTTTCGTGTTTATCGGGTAATAGGGGATAGAAATTTATATTCGTCAATTTTTCTAAACTATCAATGGAAATAGCAAAACTACTAAGTTCATTTTTTGAACTTGCATTGGGAAGAACGAAGGCGATTCCTTTTACGTTCGGTTGGGAATAATCTAAAATAACTTTATAATAGTATTCAGGAATAGAAACTTCATTCTCTCCAATCGTTTTTAATCCTTCGGTTAAAATAGGCCCAGTAACAATATAAATCGTATCATAAATATTGGCCCACGAACGAACTTGCTCCTCTAAACTTTTCCAAATTCCTCTATTAAATCCAGGCAACTGCGGACTCATATTACTATAATAAAATGATTCTTTCATAGTGATTTCAGAAAAGCCCATATCAGCAGCAGGTGCAAGATGCCCTCTGTCATAACCAAATCCTTTATAATCGTTATCGTTGGCGGAAGATGTTTTTACCAATGGATCGGTAAGAAATTTATCCGTTCTGTTATATAATTTAACGGTTTCTAATTTCGTCAATTCATAGGCGACCCAATTAGCTTGTTCATGGGTTTCGTTATAGGAAAAACTATAACCGACATGCGAAATAATTTCCGACTTGTTGCTTTCAGGTATTTCCAATTTAGCAATAACAGAAGTATGAATGGTATCACTCCATTTTATCTGCGCATTTAAAGTTAGATTACCGAACAAGGCAATCAGGATAATCAATAAACTAGTTTTATAATAATGCAGCCTCATTTTTTATCAGAATTATTCGAATTTTGAACGCTTTCTATAAATGATATTTTCCCTTTTAAAATCCCCAAAAACTTTATCGTATCCACTTTTTCATTGGGGCGCCATTTTTTGAAATATTTTTCTGCTGCTTTTTCCAATCCATTCACTTTGTAATCATGAAGCATGGCTCTCACTCGTTTTTTGTAGTTGCGTTCTACATTTAATTTCTTATTTACTTTTATTCCGGTTACGATTTGTTTTTGCTTATCTGTTCGCAAACAAATTTTTTCTTCATTCAATTTGAAATTCCCTATGGAAAGATATTTTTCTATTTGATTTTTAAATGTGGTAGTAGCTGTAATTCCAAAGGCAGGTTCATTCGTAGAAAAAGTTAAATCATCGGCATATCGAGTATAGGTGATATTAAATGCATGGCAGAAATTAAATATATTTTCATCCAATTTTCGAAAAACCAAATTACTTAATACAGGAGAAGTAGGTGCTCCTTGTGGTAATTTACCTTTATAGGTACAAAGCAAAGTGGTTGCTGCCGCTAATTGCTCAGGGAAATGAAAGGGCGAACTTCTAAATAATTTAAAGATGTGCTTAGTAGTGATGGATCCGAAAAAATCATTGACATCAAGATTCAAAACAAACTTTTTTCCAACATGCGCTTTTGCATGGGTAATAATAGATTTGTTGGGATGACCTATAAAATTAGATTTTACATATCCATGTACCATCGAAGGTTGCATACGCGAATAGATATCTTGTAAATAATTAGAAAGTTTTTTTTGAATAATCATCAAATCATGACTAGGCGTTTGAATTTTTCGTCTGCCACCATTTTTTTTAGGAATAAAAAATTCATTATAAATGGGCGATTTTATGCAGGATAAAATTAACTCATCTGAGGTATTTAAAATAAATGCTAATTCTGAAGGCTTTTGAAGCTTTAGAAAATGCTGTAATTTGTGAATTTTTAAGTCAATCATATTTAGTTTTTTTTCTCTCCAGCACCCTTCCTCAAAATGAAGAAGGGGCGGAAGAATTAATAACTGCCGGATCGAGGAACGAGAATCCGGCCGATCCCTATTGACATTTTTAACAGAATGCGGAACACATTCCAATGCCTTTAGAGTATTTTAAAATGGGTCTTCTGGAAAATCATCATCACCCATTCGTGATCTTAACGTAAAACCACCCAAATCCTTGAAATTAATTTTATCTAAGTCAATTTCGGGAGAAAACACTCCATTTGCTAAGTTGAAATTCAAAGTTGCAATTGTCAATGGACCTCTATTGTTTTTAGCTACAATAATATCCGTTTTGCCCATTAAAGATTGCCCCTTTTCATCTTCGGTAATATTATAGTATTCGGCTCGATAAATAAAGAAAACTTTATCAGCCAATTGTTCTATGGATCCACTTTCTCTAAGATCAGATAGCATAGGTCTTTTATCTCCCCCTCTGGTTTCTACCGAACGGGATAGAGTAGAAGTAATAACGACACAACTATCGTTTTCCTTGGCCACTTTTTTCAGTTTTCTTAATATGTAGGCCAATTCCTCATCACGCAAGGATCCTCTTTTACGAACTGAATTAATTAATTGCAAATAATCAATGAAAAATAATTTCACTCCATTCACCTTAATATCATTCAGCATTTGATCGTATAAATCATTAATCATACAATTAGCTGAATCGTAAAAAAATAGTGGTGCTTTTTTAATTTCTAAAAGCGCTTCTCTTATTTCAGTTTGTTTCTTTTCATTTAATTGCGGTATCTTAAATAAATTAAAATTTAGTTGACATTTGATACTGACTAATCTTTCTAAAATCATTTCTTTAGAAAGTTGCAAAGAATAAAAGGCAATAGGTACATTTTGTTTTTCGGTTATACTTAAAAGTTGATTTAATAGGAAGGAACTATTTCCCATTCCAGGTCGTGAACCAATGACTATTAATTCTCCTTTAATATAACCTCCAATAATTTCATCTAGTTTTTCAAAACCAGTTTTAGCAATCGTTTCTCCCGATCCATTAAATAGATTATCAAAACTATCGATCATATCATCGACAGTGAATCCTTTGATAGTTGAGGCAACTATCGGTGTTGTTTCATTTTCACTCATAAGTAGGGGTGTTTTTCAAGCAAGAGATAATATCTTGATTGAGTTTCTAAAATTACATTTGATTTTTCAATCCTGTACATGGTTTGGTGTGCTTCGTTCAAATTGTTGAAAAATGGCAATTCGTTTGATTTTAAATGGAGTTAAACATTTAGATGAGCTTTTTGTACGCTAAAAGTTATTAACGTATAAATTATTCTAAAAAATAGTGCACTTGTCTAATTTAGTATAGAATTTTAAGTATTTTATAGTTTTATATCATCATAAAATTATTCATTAATTAATACACCATCTTTAAAAGTATTCTCTTGAATTAATTTGCCCTTTTCGTCATACAAAAACCAAGTGCCTTCATGTAATCCATCCTTATAGTTGCCTTTCCATTCCAACTTACCCGAAATGTAATAACTTCGATATTCACCATGAAAAACATGATCTTTTGAAGTATACATTTCTTTCACCTTTCCGTTGGTATAGTAAAAATGATTTTCTCCGATATTATAACCATCATCATAAAAACTATCTCGATCCAAAACACCATTTTTATAATATAATTGATAACCCTCTGATTGGGAATTTTTATTATAATTAAAAACAAATGTCAAATTACCATTGCTATCATATTCAAAAAATTTACCTGCGAGATTACCGTGATCATAATTTAATTTAACTTTAATCTTGCCGTTTTCAAAATATTCAGTTGCTGGGCCGTCAAAAATCCCTTTTACAACATTATATTTCATTTTGATGTTCCCGTCACTATAGTAAGTAAGTACAGCTCCTTCTACATAATCATTTTTATAATTACATTTCATATATAAAATACCTTTTTCATCGTAGCAAAATCCTTCTCCTGTTTGAATTCCATTTACATACTTATAAGATCTTCTTTTCACATTATTTTCATCAAAAAAATCCCATACTCCTTCAATCTTTCCATTTACTATTTGATCACTACTTGCCACAAAAGTAAGGCTGTCCTCAGTTAGTTGCATGGTGGTATAATTATCACTTTGACCAATGGAAGGATTAAGTATGGTTAAAATAAATAAAAGCATACTGATCAATTTAAAACATGTTTTCATAAGGTTCATTTTATACTAAAATGCAGGAAACATGAAAAGGAACAAGGTTAGAATTAATTTATTTAAAAAAAAGACAAGTCATTTAAACGGATAAGATATGCTCAAGCGTTAACGCCAATTGATATTCTTTTATTTATTAATTATAGAAATATTATTGGTGCAAATCCTCCATCCAATAAATCACGACTCAATATATGTATGATTTAACATGACGAAACTTTAAAATTTTTTTCAGCGTTTAGGAGCATCTGTTCACCAACCTAAAACCTTGTATGATGATAAAAATAATCACAACAATTATTCTGGGTAATAATTATTTTTCAAATATTTTATAAATCCCTGTAACCTTTCCAAACCCATCACCGTTAAACAACCATTATCAAGAATCCCGAAAGGGAGCCAACCGAGTAGAACACCACGGTGGTAAAGCGATAAGGGCGCAAAGCCAAAAAGGTTCGTAAAAAAATCCTTTTCGTTTTTAAACTGATAATAAATGATAGAATAATTATTCTATTCGTTCTTTATAAGTATTCATCTGCATTCCGAATCTGTCTATGACAGGTACCAACCGAGTTAGAACACCACGGTGGTAAAAATGATGCGGGCATTCTGCCAAAAATTGTTCAGTAATCCCGTACGCATGACCCGGAATGCAACAAAAAAATGTTGTATGAAAGGATTTAAAAAAATGGACTATGGTTGAGTCAGCTTAATTTATCTCGGAGATTTTCTCCAGTCAAATTAATTAAGTTGAATTTAAAACCAATTAAAATGTCTAACAGAAATTTCAAAGTCGGTGACAAAGTATTGTGCATCGATGACTATTTTGACCCCAGTATTGAAGGGTATTATTTGATCATAAACCGCCCAAAATTAATGGAAATTTATACCGTTAGATGCCTTTATGATATTT
>JBIPLT010000166.1:0-6787 GCA_044368255.1 Flavobacteriales bacterium | reverse complement strand
GATTTAAAATCATGTCGCCATGAATTATGATATTCGGCAAATAACCCTTTGACGAGCTTCCGATGTAATGATATTCCAAGAGCAAATCTTGGTTTAATGTGTAAATAGCATCAAACTTACCCAGGAAGTCTGCAAAAGAGCGCTCGACCATTTTAGTTGTTCCTTGTAAATCCCAATCGTTACTTCCATTCTCATCCTTAATGTTCTGGAATGCTTTATTCATATCATTGAACATGTCTAAAATTGATGATTCAAGCAACTTCAGATTGTCCTTGTGAATAGCTGGATTTTTATTTGCATCATCTTGTAATTGGGCTAAAGCTTCTTCAAACCCACCTTTTAACTGCTTATTCCATAGCAATTGTTTCAGTGCATTATTACCAATGATTTTAGGATGTCCAATCAGATATTCAAAAGCTTCTGAAGCTAACCAACCGCCCCAATTTCTACTAAACCCAGCTCCAAGTAAAAGAATATGTTTCATAACTACGAAACACTCCCACCCATGCCATCAATAAAGGTATTAATAAAATCCTGAATTTTATCGCCAACTCGTTGCAACATGGTTTTACGCTCTAGTATCTTGGGTTTGAAACTTAATGCATTACCGATATCTTGTGATTTTGGTAATCGGTTATAAAATCCATAATTCTTAACAATCTGCTCTAATTGTTCTGGCACCATATTTTCTTCGGCACAGAGGGTTTCAAATGCTTTTTGTTTATTCTCTGACCAGTAATTTTCAAACTCTTGAATAACATGTTTTGTTAAATCAATAATTTCTTTCTGAGGTGATTAATAAGTTAGTTTCTCAATACTTAAAATGATTATTGATATATGCAACTAGCTTAGGTCCTTCAAGTTTATCAGTAGCAGGATTTGTTCTGACATAAAAATCCTTTCCATCAACATATACCGCTGATGATGATTGCTGACAAGAAACATACAAAACCACTTTAAAATCAATGACTATTAAGCTGTTTTCCATATAAGGATAAAATTGCTCACCAATTCTAGTCTTAAATAAATTTTTAAAATGTAATAGAAATTTATCTTTACTTTCGTAAAATTTCTCTAGTTCTTTATCAATACCTTTAATCACACCTGAATCATCAATTCCGATTAATAAAGTTCCACCATTCGTATTGAAGAAGGCGGCAATTGTCTTAATAACAACATCCTCCATAATTTTATCTTTTGTTTGATTTCTAATATTCAAACTTAATGTTTCCTTGAACTCTACACTCTTAGATTCTCCACTACGAATTATAGATTTCACTTTATCACTTTCAGCAAGTTCACCTACTACTTCAAGCATCAAATCAATTTGGTTTAAGACATACTCTGAACTGATTGGATTTAACGCAAGATTAGTTTCAAAAGAGGAGATTTTTTGTTTAATTAGATTAAGTTTTTTAGTTGAACTAACAATTTCATTTTGAGTTTTAATAGATGGCAAAGCAATTTCTGTTTCAGCTAACTGATGCCTCGTAATATTGAAAAATCCCTCATCAGACCTCAAAGATTCCAGAATTAGATGCCCAAGCGTAGAATCAAAGAATGCCACTAAATATTCTGCATCAACTTTTTCAGGGTTACAAATCATTTGATAATAAAACTGATGATTTATTCGTTCTTCTGACTCAATCACACCCAAATTAAAATTGCTTAAATTGTCTTCATCATGAACTCGGCTTCTTGATAATTTACTCAAGTCACTCACTACTGGTTTCAAAGCATGCCTAGAGAGATATATGCAGTTCTCAATGTTTTCAAAAGGCACCCTAGGATTACCCGATCTTATAGTAACAACATCACCGAGCTTTATTTTTCTAAAATCATGATACTCGGTTTCCAAAGAACTAATCTGCTGTTGTATTTTCCACTTACTAAAACTCCTAAAAACACCAGATTCAAGCCAAGTTCCATTTATGAAATTATGTCCTTCATTATTTGAAAAGAAATTTCCGAGCAAAGAAACAACCTGTTCCGAAGAGTCAAGTTTGCCTATAAATTCTTTCCTGACAGTACATTTTTTTAAAATAAGAAACAAAATTTCTATTCTAGTATCACCAAATATTTTCTTTGGTGGATTAAATATAGCAGCTATTGAATAACCATTAGATTCTAGTAAACCCCTAACATCTGTTTTAGATAAAAAATAAGATCGAATACCTAGAATTCCGTATCCATTGGGTGACAAATTGGAAAAAGCCTCTATAGTACAAGTCATTTCATGATTAGAAGTTAGGTTTTTGAAAGGAAGAACACCTAGAATAACATCCCAAAACTTCACCTTTAAATTTGTTGTTGACTGTAATTTGAAGCTGAGAGTGTCCTTTTCAATATTAATCAAGTCATAAAACAGATTCAAATTATCTAAATTTGGGATAGGTCTACTATTTAAACCAATGGGGGATAAATCTTGTTGGGAACCGTCAAAATTATCTAAAAACAAACATGTTTTAGCTCCAGAAAGCCTTATAAATTCGTTTAAGAATGATGAGATTATTTGTTTATTTTCCTCTGAAATTTCCATAACGAATACTCTGTAAATCAACCTATTCAAATTAACTCAAAAATTAAGTTTTCTGAAACTTACTATATTTTGACGTTGTTTATTTTTCACAACTAATATCTTCCATAAACACTATTGCCACCACCGTAATATTGATTTTTAAGATGCTCGTATACTAGGTTTGTCATCAAATCAATGTCATCATTTTGATAAGTTGGATAAGGCAAGTCCTCAAATAATGTTTTATTAACATAATTGTAAATTGCGGCTGATGTAGGTGCCTTATCCCATACTTGTTCAACTTGTAATTTTTCTTTTTTCAGTTCTTCTAGCAATTCAACGGATAGTTTTTTAATTTTGGCTTTTTCTTCCTTTTCCAATTCTTTGCCTTGTCTCAAAATATCAAAGATAGCTTTCTGTTCATCGGATAATCCTTCACGTTTAGTTTCAGCCTCTTCTTCTGTCAAGGAGTTGATTAGTTCAATTAACTTCCTGAAGGTATCTTGTATGACAACTTCATCCTTACCATGATTATAAGCTTCTATGATTTCCTGATATCGCTCGTAATAATCAACCAACAACGGATTACGCTCAACCATTTGTTTTAATTGTTTCTCAACTTTGTCTTTCAAAGATTGTACGGCAGCATGTTTATTTTTAGCCTTCTTAAAATACTGCTCCAATAGAACAAAATTTAACCCACTTAGGTCAATTATTTTTTCTGGACTAAGGGTTGGTTCTGCAACCAAAACTGTAATATAGTCATCTATTACTTGTTGGATTCTTACCATAATATCTGCTACATCAGCACTTTTAACATTATCTTCTATAGCTGTATAGATAACATCAATGGCATTCTTTCTCGGAGCATAGTCATGCAGTACTTTGTCAGGTTGTAACGCTTTGTATTTTTTGAAAACGGCTCTTGCCAAGATTTGATACTTACGTTTAGTTTCGTCATTGGTATAAACAGCATTAATAGCGTTCTCTATTGCTGCTAATTTATGCAACCCATCTGCTTTAATTAATTCATGTAAATCAAAATTCACTTCATCCAGCAAGAATGTTTCAGTTGCTTCTAATGTTTCTTCTAATTCGCTAACCAACTCTTCCTTAGGTTTTACAGGTGTGTCAGGATTGTCACCACTACCACTATCGCATCCATCTGCACCATAAATAGCTAAAGCATCCAACAACGCTGTATACGTTTCAATATAATCAACGATAAGACCGTTGTTCTTGCCTTCACTGATGCGATTTGCTCTGGCAATAGCTTGCATTAAGGTATGGGATTTTAAGGGCTTATCTATATATAAAGTAGATAGTGTGGGGACATCAAATCCTGTAATCCACATAGCACAAACGATAACAAAACGAAAAGGATCATCTTCATCCTTAAACCTTGATTCAAGATCTTGGGTATTCATTTTTTCTCTATGAGGTTCAATATCCAAACCCCATTTCTTAAACTTTTGTATTTCATTTTGCTCTGAACTGACAACAACACAAACTTCAGTTTCTTTTATCCATTTTAATTCACGACTTTTCTCTAATAATTCTTGGTCGCCCCATTTTCCTTTGGCGATGTCCTTTTCTAATTGTTCAACCATTAACTGCCAATGATGGGTAATCAAATCGTACATTTTGACAGCCGTGAGTTTATCCAAGGCAACAAACATCCCTTTACCTTTATAACCACGATTACAGAAATGCCAAACAGCATCTTTAGCAATGGCATCTAGACGTTTTTTGGCTGTCAGTATCGGATATTCTCTGGCGAAAAGCTGTTCAATTTTACTGGTTTGGTCAGCATCCCAATCATCACTTTCGGCATCAATAATAGCTCGTATCTGCTCATTGATCATCGGATTGTCTAACCCTAAGGATTCACCTCTGTTTTCGTAAAAAAGTGGTACGGTTGCCCCATCATCAACACTACGTTTAAAGTCATAACGAGAGACATAATTACCAAAAATACGTTTGGTTATTTCATCATCTTTAAACAGCGGTGTACCAGTGAATCCCATAAAAGAAGCACTGGGTAAGGCTTTTCGCAGATTCATTGCCAAATTACCCCCTTGTGTTCGGTGTGCTTCATCAGAAATAACAATGATGTTATCTCGATGGGTAATAACCTCTTCAAAATTAAACTTATGGATGAGGGTAAACAAATAACGATGTTCTGAACTCAATAGCTCTTTTAAATGCTTACCACTGCTTGCTTTTAAAGAGTCTTTAGATCCTGCTTTGACTTGGGGAACTGCACCTACACCACTAAAAGTACCGTATATCTGTGTGTCCAATTCATTGCGGTCAGTAACAATTAGAAAGGTATAACTCCCAGTAAATTTGTGATGAATTTTTTGGCAAAAGAACACCATTGAATAAGATTTGCCGCTACCCTGCGTATGCCAGAATATCCCTAGCTTTTGCTTTTCTTCTAATCTGATTTTGCCTTGTTGATACAAATAATCTTTATGTCGGATATTTTCAATCGCTTTATTGACCCCAATAAACTGATGATTTCGAGCAATCAGCTTAACGACTTTACCCAAGGAATTATCAAACAGAATGAAGTTTTCAAACAAATCCAGAAAGCGTTGTTTTTCACAAACACCCACAATGATTCTATCCAAGGCAACAATGCCTTCATCTTCTTCGGTAATGCGTTTCCATTCGTGAAAATGTTGATATTTACCTGTTACGCTACCAATACGACTTTCAATGCCATTACTCAATAATACAAACGCATTGTAGTTAAACAAGTTGGGGATAACGTCTTTGTAATCGGTGAAATTCTCGTTGTAAGCATTCTCTAATTTACGGTGTGCTGCTTTCAACTCAATAAACAATAAGGGAATGCCATTTACGAATCCTATAATATCAGGTCTTCTTTGCCTGCCACTTTTACCCTCTATCCATAATTGTTGAACCGCTAAAAAATGATTGTTTTCTGCCTCTTCAAAATCAAAAACCTTAAGCGTTTTGTTTTTAATGGTTTCGCCTTTGTCATTGATAAAATCAACAGGGATACCGTTTCTTAGCAACTGATATTTTTCATGATTAAGCTCATCTAACGACTTGATACTGCTTTCTTCTATGAGTTTTTCATAGGCATTCTTATAAGCTGAGTCTGGCAAGTTGGGGTTGAACTGCTTGAGTTTTTCCAGAACTATTTTTTTCAGAACGACTTCTTTTTTATTGAACCTACCGAGTAGACTGCCTTCGCCAAAACTCTCTTTATTAAAAGCTATTTGCGTATCCCAGCCCAATTGCTTAGAAAATAGCTCAATCGCTGTTTGTTCTATTAAATTATCTTCTGAATATTCGTAACTCATTACACTTCAATCTGTCCGTTCATTAACCTAGGCAATAAAATATCCCGTGCTTCTCGGAGTTTGGTGTTTTGTTTTTGTAGTGTATAAATAAGTTTAATGATTGTTTTTGTTTCTTTATTGAATTCAGTTAGAGATTCATCTGTTGGAACTTCAACTTCAATCTTTTTTACAGTCTCAATTGTTAATGCTTTTTGACTTGAGCCAATAGCAACTGAGTTTAGCATTTCTCTAAATTCAGACGTTCTAAACTTGAAGAAAAGAAAATAGGCAAGATTTTTATTAATCAGATTTCTTATCCATATCAAATTACCATCTTTAAAGTAAAAGTCGCCATCATCATCGTTTACTAAATGAATGAAACCAATTGTTCCTACGGATGTAACTAATAAATCACCTGATATTGGAACGCCAAATTTCTCTTTTATATCAGAATACCTTTCTTCGGTGATATAAAGGGGATTTTGAATAGATTCAAAATTTGATTTGGCAATGATTTCTTTGCTTCTATAAAACGGAATACCTTCTTCAACATAATCTGAAAAGAATATCCTTTTACTTGAAGTAACAGTTGCCAATTGTGCTAACGGAAGTCTTTTTAAATCTTTCGCACTACTAACAATTCCCTTATAAGTTACAAACGCCTTCTCCTCCAACAACTTTATCCGCTTCAAATTGTTTTCTATCAAATCATCATATGCCGATAAGATGGAGGCGATTTTGCGTTGGGTGGAGAGTGGAGGAATTTGCAATTTGAACTCCAAAATGGAAGTTTTATTGCCACGAGGCATTTTAGTTCCATTTGAACCTGCTACCATATCATCAAAAAATGCATCTTTTGAAAGTTGATAATAGAGAAATAAAGGGTGTATGTTTTCTTTTGCTCTAAATACTAAAACATCGTTTGAGCATCCACCATCTTTATTAGCAAACC
>JBIPLT010000165.1:0-6832 GCA_044368255.1 Flavobacteriales bacterium | reverse complement strand
ATTAGTGGCTTCTTCTCAATTTCATTCATGATTTTTCCCTAAGCCATAATATTCTTAAACACTTCTTCAATTTTTCCTACCTGAATCAATTCAATATTAAATTGCTTCTGTGTAATTCCTTTATTGTATTTGGAAATAACAATTTTTTCGTATCCCAATTTTTCTGCCTCTGAAATACGTTGATCAATTCTATTCACAGGACGAATTTCTCCTGATAAACCCACTTCTGCCGATAAACATATTTTTGGATCAATGGCTACGTCAACATTCGAAGAAAGTACAGAACACACCACTGCTAAATCAATTGCTGGATCATCTACTTTAATTCCTCCTGTGATATTTAAAAAAACATCTTTCGCTCCAAGTTTAAAACCACAACGTTTTTCTAAAACTGCTAATAGCATATTTAATCTCTTTGTATCAAATCCTGTTGTGGTTCGTTGCGGAACTCCGTAGGCAGCGGTACTTACTAATGCTTGTACTTCTATCAATAAAGGACGCATTCCTTCTAAAGTGGCAGCAATGGAAATTCCACTTAATCGTTCGTCGTTGCGTGAAATTAAAATTTCGGATGGATTTTCCACTTCATCTAATCCGGAACCTCGCATTTCATAAATTCCCAATTCATTGGTAGAACCAAATCGATTTTTTACAGAGCGCAATAAACGATACACATGATTTCTGTCGCCTTCAAATTGCAAAACAGTATCTACCATATGCTCTAAAACTTTTGGTCCCGCAATACTTCCATCTTTAGTGATATGTCCAATTAAAAAAACTGGAGTAGAACTTTCTTTAGCGAAACGCATTAACTCTGCTGTGCATTCTCTTACTTGAGAAATACTACCTGGAGAAGATTCGATATAGGAAGTATGTAAGGTTTGAATAGAATCGATAATCACCATATCGGGTTCAATCTGTTCAATCTGTTTAAAAATATTTTGTGTACTTGTTTCACAAAGAATAAAACAATCAGGATTTCCAAAACCAATTCTTTCTCCACGCATGCGAATTTGTTTTTCACTTTCTTCACCCGAAACATATAAAACTCTTTGTCCTTTGCTTTTTACAGCAATTTGCAACATCAAGGTAGATTTACCAATTCCAGGTTCTCCACCAATGAGAATTAACGATCCGGGAACTAATCCTCCACCCAAAACACGATTTAATTCTTTATCGTAAAGAACTGTTCGGTTATCTTCGGTAACGGTAATATCTGAAATGAGAGTGGGTTTTGCCACACGTGTGGAGCCGGAAGAATATCCTCCAGTTTTTTCTTTTTGCACTACTTCTTCTACGAAAGAATTCCATGCTGCGCATGAAGGACATTTACCCAACCATTTGGTTGCTTCGAATCCACAACTCTGACAGAAAAAAGCCGATTTTGTTTTTGCCATGGGGCTAAGATAGGGAAATAGGCAATTAGCCAAATAGCCAAATAGCGAATAAGTTTTGAACTATTCTATTATTGATATGCAGGCAAAAACACAAAGAAACTTGTGCCATGCGACTGTGAAGTCTCAAACCAAATCTTTCCACCAGCACTTTCTACAATATTTTTAACAATTGCCAAGCCTAATCCCATGCCAGTAGTTTTTGTAGTGAAATTAGGTGTAAAAATCTTTTCCATTTTTTCAGGATCTATACCAATTCCATTATCCTTCACATCCATCACAAAACCATTTTCCATCTTTCGAATATGTATATCCACTTTCCCCGAGCGGTTATCAGGAATAGATTGGATAGCATTTTTCATTAGGTTACCAATAACACGTAATAATTGTTCTTTATCGCCCAATACTTTTGCGTTCATCAATTCTCCCTTGTGAAAACGAATAAGAACCGAAGGTGTTTCTTTATATAATTCAACTGTTGATTCCAAAATCTGAATTAAATCTAACTCTTCGTTAATCGCTTTTGGCATTTTTGCGAAATTCGAAAATTCATTGGCAATATTGGTTAAAGAATCAATCTGCTCGATTAATGTAACGGCAAATTTTTCCATTTTCATTTCATAATCTGGATCGTCTTTTTTCAATGAACGTTGTGCATGCTGAATCGTTAATCGCATTGGTGTTAATGGATTTTTTATTTCATGAGCCACCTGCTTAGCCATTTCTCTCCAGGCACTTTCTCTTTCTGATCTCGCTAATTCTGCTGTATATTTTTCAAGCTCACTTACCTTATTATTATACTCATTTACCAAACTAGCAATTTCATCATTTCCTTTGTATTGAATTTTCTTATTCGATTTTCCCAATTGAATGGTAGCTAAATTTTGTTGAAGAATGCGAAGTGGTTTAGTAATCCAATTAGAAACAAACAATGCGGCCAATAATGAAATAGCGAATAACAAAATAAAGATATTAATGATGGCCACAAGGAAAGAGGAATACTCGGATCGCAAAACAGATTGCTTAGAAAAATAAGGAAGATTAACGAACCCTAACAATTTTCCATCGGTATTTAATAATGGAATATAGCCCGATAAATACAACATATTTCCAATTTGCTCCTCTTGTATTACTTCGCTTTTAGATAGCCCTGAAAGTTGGCGGTAGGCCTCAGGCTCCATTTGAGAAGAAAGTAATCCAGAAGTAAAAATTCGCGGACGAGAGGAAGCTAATAGTTCGCCCTTGATATTATATAAATTGATGTCGGTAATAAATACATTCGAAAATTTTTCTAAAATATAAGAAAGATAATTTTGCAAATCGTGACCCAAGGATTTTTCATTTCCCACTTTATGTGAAACTTCTATTCGAACAGATTGCAATTTTTCACTGATGATTCGTTTATTTTTTTCTTCATATTGTCCCGAAATAAAATAGCGGGTGCCCACGCCAAATAATACTAATGAAAATAATAAAACGCTAACTAATAAAAATTGTATCTTACCTTGGAGTGTCAATTGAAACGAAGTATTTCCCAATGAAATTTGTCGAACAAGCATTCCAAGCAATAATAAAACACATAACAAAGTAAATAAATAGGAAAATGTTGTAGCCTTTGATATAAAATTTTCCTCGGGCATTCCCATAATTACCAAGGTTCGTTTATTTGGGCGAATGCACATATGTTTAAAATGTCCCTCCGAAAAAGCAAAATATTCTTGACCATCATCTTTCGCAACATAAGCTTTATCGGTTAAGCTATAATTGAATTCTCCAAATCGAGCCACTTGCATTCCGTCCACATATCGAGCAAAAGAATAATTACGAATCACATTGGTTCTTCCGCCTGTTTTTGCTGGTTTATCCAATAACAATTCGGGGAAACCTATGTCTTCAGGAATTTTTTTTGAGCGAAGTTCACAGAATAAAAAACCAATAGGTTGCGAATTACGAATAGCTACAGGAAGCTTAATAACATAACTTAATTTATTCACTGAATTATAGATGAAATAAATATTGGGATTAAATGCCGAAGGAATTCCGTTTACTTTAATAATATCATCCAATTCATTAAAATCTCGAATGGGTGCAAATCCTTCTATTCCCAGTGGAGTGCTATCTTTATTGAAAAGATAATACTGAATATCATAATCCGACCACGAGCCTTTAAAATAAGTTTCATCAATTTTATGATCAAAATTGAGTTTACTGAATTCTAGTTGCGTGTTGAATGGTTCTTGAATCAAATCACTTTGTAATAATTCAGGTTCCATATCGGCATAACGCAATTCGGTATTAGGATCTTCATCGGTGGCCAAACTGCTCATTATTAATTTACGATTTTCCCATTCTTTATCTCTCGAATATTTTGTTACCGTATGTGCGGTATAACCCGAAAAAATAATTAATAAAACCACCACATTATTGAATGAAAAAATCTTTCCGCTTCTAAAGTGTACCACCAACATCAATAAAAGCATCAAGTAAGGCCAACCAATCATCAACCCATCCCATTCACTTTTTTCGGAATGATAAATGGATATCGCTAAAAGAGCCGACAATAAAATAGAAGCAATATAATACCATTTGAGTTTTAATTTTACTGCAGTATAAATCAAAACATCCGACAATAATAGGAGTGAGAAAAACAGAATTCCAATCATGGTGATGCCAAGAATACTATAGACAGATAGATCAAAAATATTGTTAACATTAAAGTTTATTCCTGAATCTCGAATCAAACCACTAATCATTTGATTGATAAAAAGTGGATACAAAATCACTACTAAAAATAATGGAATTAGAGCGGAATAAAGAAGTGGTTTAAATTTTAAAGGATCGAAATTAAATTCTTTTGATTTATTGTAAATATGATAACAAATGATGAACAACAAAATAATATTAATTATAAAATCTCCCAATGAAGGAAACAAGAATGAAGCGGCATAAAGTTCGGGTTGAAAAAGTTCAAACTGAGTAAAGACTCCAGGAAAACCCAAATAAAGCGTGAGATAACGTAAACCTAATAAGGCAAACACAAATAAATGAGTGGCAGGAAATATTCCAATAAATTTCTCTAAATTCTCACATTCCAATTTTAAAAACCAAATTAAAAATAAAATTCCCAAAGCCATAAAAATCGCCATCATTAATAATGAAGAACGGGAAATCATTTTTTCACCTTCTGGAAGAAGGAGTGTAAATAATAATTTATTTTTATTATCGGAAGAATAAATATTAATTCCATTTTCTGTATCCTTAGAAAAAGTAATCATTGCTTTTTCATTCAGTTTCAATTCCGAATCAAAACCGTTTAAAATATATTCATTATTGAAAGGAAACTCTCGCTTAATAACATAAGCTGCGATTAAAACATAATTTTTATCAGCAATAGACTTACTTAATAATCTTAGCCATGTATTTCCTAGTTTTATTACTTTGTCTTTTAGATAAGTGCTTTGCAAATGTCGATTCAGACCAAGCCGATTACTATTCCAATAAACTAATGAATCACTTTTATAAACGAATAAACTAATTTTACTATTTGCTTTTTGCTGATCAAATAATTCAATGGCATTAGATTCCAATAAAACTTCAGCTGCTTCGTTTAATAATAATTTGGACTGGCTATCCTTTTCAAGAATAAAAGATTCCACTTTTTCAGCAATCGCTTCATTTGACTCAACTGCATAGTTAGATTTAAAAAGCCAATTAGCGCCTATTATCAAACAAAAAGAAACGGCAAGCAAAAAATATCTTGCCCATGGAGAATTAAAAATATTAGATAAAAAATTTTTCACTATTCAATAATTCTTTGACAATTCTGAATATCATTAAAAAATCCTTGTGAAATAAATTTTTCCATTTTCTTTTTATCTATGTCGGCTACGTATAATATATCCTCCTCATTTTTATTTTTAACCGTAAGGGCTTTTGTAAGTTCCAGCACTTTTTTCAATTCTGGTTCATGAAGAACTTCCGATAAAACTAATTCGTTATTCTTTATGCTAATCAAAGTGTATCTAAAAAGTGAGTCCTCCTTTTGACTTAAAATTAATTTGCCTCCAATCTCCGTTAAAAATTCATTTCCTGTTTCTTTCACTAAATGAATAATTTCACTTTCGCTGATATAACAAAAAATTACTGTGTCATTCTTCATAATGGCAGGAAGAGAATCATTCTTTGCAAATCCATATAAAAATCCGTCTTTTAACTTATATCCAGCATTGGTAAATTCCTTTTTAGATAAAATCATTAAGTGTTTATACTGAGAAATTATTTTATTTTCTGTGATGATGAAAGATCTCATAGTATCTTTCTTACTTTGCCATTGGCCATGAAAAGAAGCAGGAGTCTTTTTTAGTTCCTTACATTGTGCGGGAATGGGCGTTTTAAAATAGAAATCGGTGGGTGGTTGAGAAAAAACACCAAAAAAAAGGAAAAAACTAAAAATTATAGTCAGAAGATGTCTCATAAATGTTGAATTTTGATAAATGTATTTACCAAAAGTTATGCCTAAAGATATAGAAAAAAGATGGGTTATGAAATCTTCCGTTGATTCGGAATTGGTTCACTCTTTATCGAATAGTTTGTCGATTGACCCGGTTATTGCAACGATTTTAATTCAACGTGGAATTCAGACATTTGAAGAGGCTCGCGGGTTCTTTCGTCCCAACCTCAACGAACTTCATGATCCCTTTCTAATGAAAGACATGGATCGTGCCATTGCTAGAATAGAACAAGCGATTGAAAAAAAAGAAAGAATACTTGTTTATGGCGATTATGATGTAGATGGAACTACTGCGGTTGCATTGATGTATGGTTTTCTGCATGAAATTTATCCTCATGTTTCTTTTTATATTCCCGACCGATATGCTGAAGGATATGGAATTTCATTTAAGGGAATTGATTTTGCGGCTGATAATGATTTCGGATTAATCATTGCTCTCGATTGTGGAATAAAATCAAATGATAAAGCCGATTATGCGTTAGAAAAAGGAATTGATTTTATTATTTGTGATCATCATAATCCGGGTGAAATAATTCCTAATGCTATTGTTTTAGATCCAAAAAGAAAAGATTGTCATTATCCATTCAAAGAATTATCAGGTTGCGGAATTGGTTTCAAAGTAATTCAAGCATTAGCGAAGAAAAAAAACATTTCGGATGAAATTGTAAATTCGTATTTAGATCTAGTCACAATAAGCACAGCAGCAGATATTGTTCCCATTCATGGAGAAAATAGAACCTTGGCCTATTTTGGCCTGAAAGAAATAAATTCAAAACCACGTCCTGGAATTGAAGCTATGCTCAACGGTGCTGGTAAAAAATTACCGGTGGATATTTCTGATTTAGTTTTTGTGATTGGTCCCCGCATTAATGCAGCAGGAAGAATACATTCTGGACAACGTGCGGTGGAATTATTAATCGCAAAAAAA
>JBIPLT010000164.1:0-6896 GCA_044368255.1 Flavobacteriales bacterium | reverse complement strand
TCTCGCTCCTTGCACAGCCAATACCATTTCTAAAATGTCGCATGGCGTTTGTGATAATATTTTAATGGCCGTTTATCTTTCAGCAAAATGTCCAGTTTGGATTGCACCAGCCATGGATTTGGATATGTATTCAAATGAATCTACTCAAAAAAATTTAGAATTTCTTTCTGAAAACGGAATTCATATTTTACCGGCTGGAACTGGTGAATTAGCCAGTGGACTTTCGGGTGAAGGAAGAATGATGGAACCGGAAGAAATCCTAAATGAAGTAGAAAATTATTTTTCATCATTTCAGAATTTAGAAGGTAAAAAAATTCTGATTACAGCTGGGCCAACCTATGAAGCAATCGATCCAGTTCGTTTCATTGGTAATCATAGTTCTGGAAAAATGGGATTTGAATTAGCCTTAGCTGCCGCAAGAATGGGTGCACAAGTTCAATTAATTTCTGGCCCTACTTCTCAAAAAATTCATCATCCCAATATTAAATTAAAACATGTTATTTCTGCTGGAGAAATGCATAAAGCCTGCTCTCAAAATTTTGAAAAATCGGATATTGTAATTATGGCCGCTGCAGTGGCAGATTATACTCCCGTTTCTAAATCAAAAGAAAAAATAAAGAAAAAAAGTGCCGAACTCACTATTCAATTGAAACCTACAGTTGATATTTTGAGAGAAATGGGTTCACGTAAAAAAAAGACCCAATTTTTAGTGGGATTCGCCTTAGAAACCGAAAACGAAAAAGGAAACGCCAATCGAAAATTAAAAGAAAAAAATTTAGATTTGATTGTATTGAACTCCTTGAAAGACAAAGGTGCTGGATTTGGACATTCTACCAATAAGATTTCGGTCATCGGCAAGAACAATAAAATGATTAATTTCGAGTTAAAATCAAAGCGTGAAGTTGCAGTGGATATTCTAAAACTAATCGCTGAAGAAATAAAATGATTCAAAAATATAGCTACCTATTAATTTTTATCTGCTTCGGAATTCAATTTTCGAAAGCACAAGAATTAAATTGTCAGGTTACCGTTATTTCCCCTTCACTTCAAACATCAGCTACAGAAAAATTAGTGTTTGAGGAATTACAACTTTCCGTCTTAGAATTCATGAATAATACTCGTTGGACAAATGACGTTATAGGTGATAATGAAAAAATTGAATGTATTGTTCAAATCAATATTAATGAACAGATTTCTGCCGAGGATTTTGGTGGAGATATTCAAATTTCAGCCTCACGCCCCGTGTTTGGCTCCTCATACTCTACCAGTATTTTTAATTTTAAGGACGCAGACTTCAAATTCAAATATCAACGTGGTTCACCAATTAGATTTAGTATAGATGTGCATCGTACCAATTTATCTTCCGTACTAGCATTTTACGCTTATATGGTTTTGGGTTATGATTATGATTCATTTTCGCTAGAGGGAGGTAGCCAATATTTCATCAAAGCTCAACAAATTGTAAACAATGCACAAAACACTTCTGAGCCAGGTTGGAAAGCATCTGAAAGTACAAAAAATAGATTTGCTATTGTAGACAACGCTTTACAAAACGTTTTTAAACCGTTGCGTCAGGTTTATTCTAAATATCATCGTGAAGGATTGGATATGATGTATCAAGATGTGGCGAAAGGAAGAGCGGCCGTTTATGAGGCCATTGTATTGATTGAACAAGTACATAAACTACGTCCAGGATCTATCAATGCACAGATATTTTTCACTGCTAAACGACAGGAAATAATCAACCTTTTTAAAGGCGGCTCTGCCGAAGAAAAAACCAATATTTTGAAACTCATCAAAAAACTAGATGGTGCCAACGCCTCTAAGTATGATGACATCAATAAGGAGTAATTCTATTTAGTCTAATCTCCTCCATTTTTAATTCTCAATTTTGAATTTTGAATTTTGAATTCTACTACCTTTACCGAATGGGAAAAGAAATCCGAGTTCTTCTATCAAGGATGTTTCTATTGGAATTGAGAAATAAATACACCATTTCTTCCTTTTTTTTATACGTTCTCATTACAGTTTATCTCTGTTATCTTTCTTTTAAAACCATCAATGATACTTCTGTATGGAATGCCTTATTTTGGATTATTTTAGTTTTTGCTGCCTCTAATTCTGCCACTAGAAGTTTTAACTCCGAAACCAAAAGGAAACAATTGTATCAATATTCATTGGTAAGTGCAACCGCTGTAATTTTTTCAGAGTTGCTTTTTAATTCACTTGTAATTATCATCATCAGCTTAATCACTTTTTGTTTTTATGGATTATTTATTGGTTTTCATCCATTAGAAGGCGCTGATTTGGATATTTATTTCCTCACGTTAATTCTTGGTGGAATCGGTTTATCGGGAATTTTAACTCTTATTTCTGGTATTTCTTCTCAAACAGGAAATGGCTTAGGTATGGTGGCCATTTTAGGTTTTCCACTATTATTGCCTTTGCTTCTTTCACTCATCGACCTGAGTGCAATTTCATTACGTGGTTTAGGGTGGGAATTTGCTTGGCAAAAAATGTTAGTTTTAACAGGAATAAATGGAATAACGGTAACTCTATCTTTCTTATTATTTCCTTACCTTTGGCGTGAATAATTCTAGTGGAAAAAATGCAAAAAAATTGGTGGAAAATAACGACAGTCCTTCTTTTACTTTTTACAGTAGTTTATTCACTCATGACTTGGTTGCAACCAGGAATTGCTTCCGTTTCAAATGAAGAATTAAAATCAACAGAAAATAAAGTAATTATTACTGGTTACAATACCGATTTTACTTTATCCAATGAATCCTTTGAAAAACCAATTGTCTTTCTATACAAACAAAATTCTGATGAGGGATTTTGCGTAAGTGATGTAAAAATCGTTGATAAAACTCATCTCGAATTAATTTTCAATCTGCCTCCCAACTATTCTGGATTATTAGATATGACGGTTTATTATTCAGAAGACGCTTTAATTCTTCCTTCTGCCTTTCGTGTAGTAGAAAATAACCAAGAAGGAGAAAAAAGTAATTGTCTTCCTCAAGAAGAAAAATCATTCTCTCCCTCTCATCCAAAAGCATTTCCCAATCAACCTATACTACAGGAAACCATTCGTAATTTAATGTTTCATGTGCCGATGTGGTTTAGCATGATGTTGCTTTTTATTATTTCTATTGTTTACAGCATAAAATATTTACGTAGTAATAATGCGAATCATGATCGTGTTGCTTATATGGCTATTTATGTGGGATTATTATTTGGTGTATTAGGAATTCTCACTGGTTCGCTTTGGGCAAGATTCACTTGGGGACAGTGGTGGGTATATGAAGATCCAAAATTAAATGGTTCTGCCTTGACCGTAATTATTTATCTAGCTTACATCATTCTTAGAAATTCGGTAAACGAGGAACAAAAACGAGCTCGCCTTGCGGCAGTGTATAATGTTTTTGCATTTGCGATGATGATTGTTTTTATTTGGGTAGTGCCAAGAATGGTAGATTCATTGCATCCCGGTAATGGTGGAAATCCTGCTTTCTCCAGCTATGATTTAGATACGAATTTAAGAATGGTTTTCTATCCCGCAGTTTTAGGTTGGATGGGAATATCTATTTGGATTTTGACATTAAGATTAAGAATACAAAAGATTAAAGAACATTTAGAAAATTAATATGGAAGAACTTTTTTACTCCTCCGGAAAAATTTATGTGGTGATTGGTGTTGCTACCATCATCCTTACCGGAATTTTCGCTTATCTATTTTGGATAGACCGAAAAGTTTCTCGAATAGAAAAAGAATTGAAAGATAAAACATCAAAATAATTCTATTATGAAGAAGATGCATATCATCGGATTAATTGTCATTGCTATTTGTGCTGCAGTGATTATTTCTACTATTGCTTCATCAGCAACGTATGCTAATTTCGATGAAGCATTCTCTAATCCCGATCGTCCCTATACTATTTCTGGATATCTTAATAAAGAAAAACCAATTGAAACGCAACCCACTAGCCTTACTTTCTATATGATTGATCATAATGGCGAAGAACATAAAGTTCATCTCAATCAAGCAAAGCCTCAAGATTTCGAAAGATCAGAAAAAATAATTGTGAAAGGTAGCGCCAAAGGAAAAGATTTTTATGCCACTTCTATATCGTTGAAATGTCCATCGAAGTATAATGATATGAAAATGAAAGAGAGGAAAAAATAAATGGATTATATAGGTGAACACACCGTTCCCGGTCAATTAGGAAATTTATTTTCCGCCATCGCTTTTGCTTCGGCCTTACTTTCCGTTTTCGCTTATTTTGTTTCAACACGCGGAGGATCTTCTTCCGATCAATGGAAAAAAATTGGAAAATATTCTTTTATTACTCATGCGGTAGCTGTTTTTACCATGGTGGGTGTTTTATTTTATTTATTAGTTAATCAATATTACGAATATGATTATGTAGCTGAACAAAGCAAAAACGATATGTCAATGCGATATATTTTAGTTTGTTTTTGGGGCGGCCAACGAGGAAGTTTTATGTTATGGCTATTCTGGCAAACAGTTCTTGGATTAATATTATTGAAAACTTCTAAAAAATGGGAACCACAAGTGATGGCCGTTTTTGCCAGTATTCAAGTTTTTTTAGTTTCGATGGTTTTGGGAATTTATTATTGGGACGATTCTATTTTAGGAATAAATCCATTCGCCTTAAAACGTGAAGTTATTCCTGATTGGGGAACCTTATGGAGTGCTATTCCTGAATACCTGCAACTCGATAAATCATTTGAAGATGGAAAAGGATTAAATCCTCTCTTGCAAAATTATTGGATGGTCATTCATCCCCCTACTCTATTTTTAGGATTTTCATTGGTATCCGTTCCCTTTGCCTATGCCATTGCCGCTTTATGGAAAAAAGATTTTTCGGGTTGGCTAAAACCAGCGTTACCTTGGACGTTTTTTGGAATTGCAATTCTTGGAATTGGAATTTTAATGGGCGGTGCATGGGCATATGAATCTTTAAGCTTCGGAGGTTTCTGGGCTTGGGATCCTGTAGAAAATGCTTCGTTTGTTCCGTGGTTGGTTTTAGTAGGCGCAGGACATTTAATGCTCTTGAATAAAACTCGCGAAAGTTCATTGTTTTCTACTTTTCTACTAACGATATTTTCTTTTTTCCTGATTCTATATTCGACATTTCTTACACGAAGCGGAGTGCTAGGTGAAGAATCCGTTCACTCTTTTACGGGTGATGGATTGATGGGACAGTTGATTTTATTCATGCTTTTCTTTTTGTTTTTAGGATTTCTATTGTTACTACAAAATAATAAATTGAGAATGTATTTCTCCATTGCTGTTGGTGTTTTATTCCTAATGTATTTATTTTTCGAACCGGGAACTTTATTGGCAGAAAGTGGAAATGTAAAGTTCACCATCAAAAGTTTGATTGCCATTTTAGGAATTCTAGTGAGCTTCATTTTTCTCTATGCGGGCTATCATTTACATTTTCCAAAACAAAAACAAGAAGAAGATATTTGGTCGAGAGAATTTTGGATGTTTATTGGCTCATTGATTTTGCTTTTATCGGCCATGCAAATTATTTTTACTACCTCACTTCCTGTTATTAATCTCTTGTTCGATACAGACATTACCAAAGTGGCAACTGACGAACGTAATGCCTTCTATAATGCTTGGCAATTACCATTTGCATTAATTATTGCTTTGCTAAGTGGAATTGGACAATATTTGAAATACAAAAAAACAGATTCAAAAGTTTTTCTAAAGAAAATGATTTCGCCAATTGTGCTGGCATTATTTTTTACTTTACTTTTCAACTGGCTCTATTCGTTTAACACTTCTTCTCGCGATTTATTATTGAGCACATTTATGTTCACTTCATTTTTCACTGTATTTTCCAATGGAGAATATTGGATTCGTGTTTTAAAAGGAAGATTAAATTTTGCAGGAGCTTCGATTGCACATATTGGTTTTGGAATTATCATGTTAGGAACAATTTGGAGTATGGGAAGACAAGAAAACCTTTCCGAAAACCGACAAGGATTCATGCTTCAAGGAATCAATAAAGAATTTGATAATAATTTAGATGTTCAAGTTTTCAAAAATGATACCGTAAGAATGAAAAATTATTTCATTACTTACTCGGGTAATCGTGCCGAAAGTCATTTCTTATTCTACAAAACCACTTATTTCGGTGTAAAAAATGCCGAATACAAAAAAGGAGACACGTTGAAATTCGAAAACGGATTATTTCGTTGTAAAAAAGATCATATCGCATCACTTTTATTTTATCGAGACAAAGCGAATTGGGAAATGTTGGGCAATTTTACTTCAGAAGAATACTTAGCGGCTAAACGTTGGGATTATTTAGCCTATGGAGATAAGCTATTTGAGGTAGAACCATTCGTGCAAGTTCATCAAGATAAAAAGAATCCAAGAAGCCAAATGCAAACCGTTTCTGAACCTGGTACCGTTCACTTTCCACATTACGATGTATTCACTCACTTGAAAGATGCCAACCTTGCCGTTGCCGGAAAAGAAAAATATGTGCGTAAATATTCAATAGATACTTTAGTCGGCGACACCATTCGAACTGCTGGTTTCTTAGTTACTTCTTCTAATCTTGTTCCTTTAATTGATTCTGTAAAATATAAAAACCAAACTGCACTTTCTGTTGATTTCAATATTTATGATGTGAGAGATTTTTACCTGCAATTTCCTGTAAAAAGAACATTAATTTTTGCATTCGATTCGTTAGGTAATTCAGAAATTAAATATGCATATATTCCTTCGATGAGAATTAAATTAGGTTTAGAAAGAGTGACTTTAGAAGAGAATAAAACACATACTGATCATACAGGACATAATCATGCCCCTGATGATACTTTAGCTCACCCCCAAGAAAATGGACCAACTGG
>JBIPLT010000163.1:0-6938 GCA_044368255.1 Flavobacteriales bacterium | reverse complement strand
AAATCTGTTACAGTAGTAAGATTTCGCAAATCATTACCGTTTAGGGTAACATTATATTCTGTGTCAACTAAAGCAATAAGAATTAATGCATGCATAGAACTCCAATCTTTTAGCTCGCGAAACGAACTTTGGGGCTTTAGGGTGCCAGGCTCAAGAGTTTCAAACTCCACCTCAATTTTAGCAATTAAGTCGTTAATGTCTATTTTCATACTCATGTGTTGTGTAAATTTATAAATAGAAAACAGAAATTCCTAAAAAATCATGTTTTTACTAGAGTAGCTCCCCAACTATACCCTATGCCGAAGCCTACCAGCAATAAATTCATGTCTTTTTTGAGTTTATTTTGTCGTATTAAATCAGATAATACCAAAGGAATAGAAGACGAAACGGTGTTGCCATATTCCTGAATATTGATGATCCATTTTTCTTCTGGAATATCCATTTTCTTACGCAAAGTTTGAAGCAAAAATTTGGTGGGTTGGTGTAAAATATAAAAATCTATATCGTTTTTAGTAAGATTATTTTTAGCTAATGTCGCTTCAACTAAGTTAGGTAATACTCTTAATCCAAAATTGAAAATTTCAATTCCATCCATTTTCATTTCAGGATTAAATAATGGAATTGATTCTTTAGGATTTGATTTTCTGAATGCACTATTGATGGCCATCAGATTATCTTTACCACTACCATCTGTTCCTAAAACAAATTCACCCATTTTCTCTGCATTTTTTTCGTTGATAAATGTAAGAGTGGCCGCATCACTAAAAATATTTTGAAGTTCTAAAGAATCTTTCGGAATAGTTTTACTTGGAGTATCGGCGGTAATAAATAAAATGTTTTTAGCCATTCCACTTTTTAATAGGCTTTTGGCCAGTAGAAGTCCGTAAATATATCCGCTGCAACCATACGGAAGATCAATACAACCTATTTGTTGACTTAAGCCAATTCTGTTTTGAAGTATACAACTTGTTGCCGGAGCAATATAATCGAAACATTCGGAGCAAAAAATGAAGAAATCAACTTCATTTTTTTTATCTGGAAATTCAGTAAAAAATTTTTCAGCAACCGCAACCGCCATGTCTGAGGCTAATTCATTTTCATCAGCTTGATATCTATTTTCAATTCCTGATTTACGTAAAATTTCTTCTTCTGTTGAGCCATATCGAGCAGCTAGAATTGCGTTCGATAGTTTATTATTGGGTAAATAAAATCGTATGTTTTGTATACTTTCTAGCATCTAATTTTTATAGTATTGGCTATTGGCTAAACATTCATTCGCTTTAGTTTCATTTCCTATCGAATTATACATGGCTCCCATATTCATATAAAGCGTATAAATAGTATTTTTAGAATTGAAAATTAATTGATTTAATTTTTGAACCGAAATATTTAATCCAGCGGCAGACTGTTGTTTCAAAGAAATCTCCACCTTCTTCAATATTTTTTGTTCTTCAGCAATACTCATTTCAAAATATTTTATTCCTTCGTTTTCTTTTTTAGAATAAAAATAGGAAGTTCCCATCATTCGATACACATCTGTAAAACGGGAAGTTTCTGGACTTTCTACTATTTTTTCATTCAAATGAAGTAGAGAATCCCATAATTGAAGATTGGTATAAATTTGTGATAGTTTTTGAAAAGCGGGTGGATACATTTTCTCTGCAAAAAGCGCTTGATCAAAAAGCTTAATCATTTCACGAACCGCTTTATTCTGCTCTGATTTTAATTGATATAAAATTCCGGAGTAATCAGAAGTATCCATGTTACGTGAAAATTCAGATTTGAAATTTGATTTAATGAGCGGTTCAAATTGATTTAATAATTTAGCCTTGACTAAATTTTGCAGCATCATTGCAAATTCATTTTGATCGGTTATACTTGAATTTATAATGGCTTGAATAAATTCACTACCTGGTTGTATGGTTTGGCTGGGATCTATTTTGTTTTTTAATAATAAATTACTCCAATAAGTGTTTATGGAGGCGATATAAGTTTCTTTATTTACTTGTCCGTTTGAAACTCTGCTATCATTGATAAATTGCTGAAATGTTTTAGAAAGGTCGGTAAAAGCTAGATTGGTTACACGGAAATAATTGGTAATAGATGAGAGGTAATCACTAATCTTCTTTGCATCATTTTTTGATGGAGAAACAATTGAATCATTTCGATTTTCTTTTTCAAAATATTCACTCATTAACTGGAAAGCACTATATTTTATTTCATAGTACGAGCCCAAGTTAAAATTGGCTTGAACATGTTTAGGTTCTAGTTTTAAGACTTGTTTAAAATAATGGGCAGAAGAATCCATTTCTCCTTTGTAGCTGTAATAAAGTGTTCCAAGATTATTTAGACAAGCCACATATGTTGGAAAAATTTCTAAAGCATCATTAAAATGTTTTTGAGAAAGTTGAATGTAATTATTGTATTCTTGTTGAGTAAATTTTTTATCCATTTTTCCAGTCCGAACTTTTTCTAGTGTCTGCATGCAATAACCTCCTATGAGGGCATGAATTTTAGCAGACGCTGGAGCTTTTATAGTGTCAGCAGTATAAATAGAAAGATGATCTTTCCAATCTTTGTTTCTTTGAAAAATATAGATGTTAGAAATAAGAAACAATCCTAAAAAGCCATAAATAAATGGAGTAGGAATTTTAAGACTAGCATTTTTTTCTAAATTAATTTTTAGCAATTTCAAAATCACGTAACAAAAAATTATACTAAAACCTAAAGAAGCACCATATGCGAAACGCTCTGCAATTATTCCAGGCATTGGCATAATATTAGAAAAAGCACCAATATTAATGGTGAAGTAAAGAAAACCAAAAACAAGAATGTTTTTCTTTGATAAGTTGAGTAAGCAATAAATTCCTCCGCCAATAAAAATTAAGGCAGAAAGAATAGTCCAAATATTACTCCATTCAGCAATTTCAATATGGCTGTATCCATAATATACCAATAATGGATAAGGTAAAATTAAAAGTTTAATATAATAACCCATGGAGTAAAATGCCATTGGAATTTTAGCAATTAATCCTGGTTTATCTACATAATAGGGGTTTTCAAAATATAAACCAGGTCGATCAACGGTTTCGAGGTTCGAATAAATTAAAATTTTAAGAATGAATAATACCACTATTGGTGCAGCAATAAATAAAATTGCTTTTTTAAATGTGAGATTTCTGAAGAAATATAAAATGATAGGTAATGTAAAAATTAAAGGTAAAGCCGATTTTTTACTCAACATAGCTAGAACGAAAAACAATAGGCCATAAATTAAATATTTGTATTTCTGAAAATCTACAAAATATAAAGCCGCTCGAATACTGAGCAAAGTAAAAAGAAAACTTAAAATCTCATCCCTGTTTTTTAAACTAGCCACCACTTCGGAATGGATAGGATGCATCAAAAATAAAAAGGTAATGGAAGCCGGTAAAATCCAATGGAAATTCAAAAACAACATCGATAAAAGTTGAAATAATAAAACCCCAGTAAGCGCATACAATACAATATTTATAAAATGACTGAAATGTGGGTTACCGCCTGTGAATTGATGTTCAATAGCAAAAGTTACTTGTACAATTGGTCGATATTCATAGCTCTGTTGGTCGTTTTGTACGTATCGAGAAGTAAATATTTCAGGGATACCCGAAAAACCTTTAGAAACTAATTTATGATCTAAGGTAACCAACTCATCATCCATTGAAAATTCATTGGGAATGGTATTCCCATATAACATAAAACTTACGATAAAAATCAGGTAATAAATATTTTTCCTTACTTTCTTTTCAGGATCAATGATGGAGTTGACAGTTGCAGATTTAACTGTTTTTTGAGAAGAGATGGTTTTATTCTCTTCCGTTTTTTGGGTGAACTTCTTCTTACTCATAACGCTGTAAACAAACCTACATAAAATTTTTATTCTAATGGTTTATATAATTGATCTTATTGGAGAATAAAGTTAAAATTTTTATCCAATGTTTATAAAAATTCTGGAGCTAACTCTTGGTTTTATGTAATTTTGACCAATGGATTATTTGAAAGAATTAAATGAAGCACAGAGAGATGCTGTGGTGCACACGGAGGGGCCGTCAATGGTAATTGCCGGTGCTGGTTCGGGCAAAACAAGGGTTTTAACCTACCGTATTGCCCATTTGATTAATAAGAATGTGGATGCTTTTCATATTTTATCCTTAACGTTTACCAATAAGGCAGCGCGTGAAATGAAGGAAAGAATTGCCTCTATGGTGGGGGAAAGCGAAGCTAAAAATATCTGGATGGGAACTTTTCACAGTGTTTTTGCTCGAATTTTGCGAATGGAACATGAAAAAATTGGTTACCCGCGTGATTTTACTATTTATGATACCGCTGATTCTAAAAATCTAATCAAAAGCATCATCAATGAAATGCAATTAGATGACAAGATCTATAAACCTGGACTCGTTTACAACAGAATTTCTGCTGCTAAAAATAATTTGATCTCCGCTCGTGCTTATGCCGAAAACACCGATGTGGTGGCTGATGACAGAATGAGTGGAAAACCAAAAATATTCGAGATTTACGCAAGCTATGAGATCCGTTGTTTTAAAGCAAGTGCAATGGATTTTGATGATCTTCTTTTCAAGACTAACGTTTTATTGCGTGATCATGCTGATGTATTGCAAAAATACCAAGAGAAATTCAAGTATATTTTAGTGGATGAGTATCAAGATACTAATTATGCGCAGTATCTCATAGTGAAAAAGCTGGCTGCTCGTTATGAAAATGTAACCGTTGTTGGTGATGATGCACAAAGTATTTACTCTTTTCGTGGAGCGAATATTCAAAATATTTTGAATTTTAAAAAGGATTATCCCGATTTCAAATTATTTAAACTAGAGCAAAATTATCGATCTACACAAACCATCGTAAATGCAGCAAATAGTATTATTCAATTGAATAAAGATCAAATTCAAAAAGAAGTTTGGACGGAAAATACATTAGGAGAAAAAATTAAAATCATACCTGCTTTAACCGACAATGAAGAAGGAAAAGTAGTCTCACAGAAAATTTTTGATTTAAAATTTAATGAACCGGCTAGACCGAAAGATTTTGCCATTTTGTATCGAACCAATGCGCAATCTCGTGCATTCGAGGAAGCATTAAGAAAATTGAATATTCCCTATAGAATTTATGGTGGATTGTCATTTTATCAAAGAAAAGAAATCAAAGATTTATTGGCTTATTTTCGATTAACGGCTAATCATAACGATGAAGAAGCATTGAAACGAATTATCAATTATCCCAAAAGAGGAATTGGTGATACTTCAGTGAACGCAATAATTGTGGCGGCAGCCGAGAATAAAGTGGGAATTTGGAATGTGATTGAAATGCCAGAAATGTATAGCGTGAAATTGAATACTGGGGCAATGACCAAAATTTCTGAATTTGCTTCCATGATTAAAAGTTTCAGGGCAGAAATGAGTACGCTTCCTGCTTTTGAATTAGCGAATCGTATTTCAACGGCTTCGGGAATTTTAAAAGAACTTTATGATGATAAAACACCTGAAGGAGTTAGTCGTTATGAAAACATACAAGAATTATTAAATGGTATAAAAGAATTTACTGATTCTGCACCTGCAGAGGAAGAAAGAACTTTGTCGGATTTTTTAATTGATGTAGCTTTATTGACTGATGTAGATAATGACGATGAAGAAAATGATAAAGTGATTATGATGACCATTCACTCAGCAAAAGGATTAGAATTTCCCTATGTATTTGTGGTGGGAATGGAGGAAAATTTATTTCCATCGATGTTATCGGTAAACACGCGATCTGAATTAGAAGAAGAACGAAGATTATTTTATGTGGCACTCACTCGTGCCGAGAAAAAAGTATTTTTAACTTATGCTGCTTCGAGATATAAATGGGGAAATTTAACTTATTCGCAACCTAGTCGTTTCATTGATGAAATTGATGCTGCTTGGTTAGATAAACCAGAAGTGAAAGAGCAACCAAAATTTGAATGGGATGAACCATGGGAAGAGGAAAATGGATTTCAACGAAATAAGAAAAAACCAATTATTACCCAAGTAACAACACCAAAAATACCTGCACCTACACCCATGAGTGGAAATAAAAAAATGACGAAAGTAAATTCCACCATGGCAGCCGCTACTGGTAATGATTCTAATTCTAATTTAAATGTGGGTGATAATGTAATGCATGAAAAATTCGGAAAAGGAAAAATTTTGGCTATTGATGGAGAATTTCCCAATACCAAAGCAACTGTATTTTTTCCTTCTGCAGGACAAAAACAATTGTTGTTGAGATTCGCGAAATTGGATCTGGTGGATTAAGCTTTATTTAGAAACTCAACCAGTTTTTCTACAGCTAACGCTCGATGACTAATTTTATTTTTCTCTTCTATTGTCATTTCAGCAAATGTTTTTTCATAGCCATCTGGAATAAAGATTGGGTCGTATCCAAAGCCATCTTTTCCTTTTCTCGCATGGATTATTTTGCCTTTGATTATTCCCTCGAAAAAATATTCTTTACCCAATAAAATAAGACAAATTACCGTCCTGAATTGAGCATTTCTATTCGAATGTTTCTCCAGCGTTAGCAATAATTTATCCATATTTTTTTCGTCATTTTTTGGTTCACCAGCATAACGGGCAGAATAAACCCCAGGTGCGTTTCCTAAAATTTCCACCTCTAGTCCTGAATCATCTGCAAAACAATTCACTTTGAAATTTTCATATACAAATTTTGCTTTGATGAGTGCATTTTCTTCTAATGTTTTTCCTGTTTCAGGAATTTCAGAAGTGAGATTGAATTCCGATAGATCAGAAAGTGAAATGTAAGAAGGTAATTTACTTCGCACTTCCGAAATTTTATGTTGGTTTTGTGAAGAAAAAATTAAACGCATGTTTCTTTAGTTGTTTTTTATGATAAATTTA
>JBIPLT010000002.1:0-55132 GCA_044368255.1 Flavobacteriales bacterium | reverse complement strand
AGTGGAACAGAAAGAAAAATTAGAATCTCTATTGGAAGAATTTCATTTGACTCACGTAAGAAAAAATTTAGGGGTAAGACTTTCAGGTGGAGAAAAACGCAGAACAGAGATTGCAAGAACGTTGGCCACCGATCCTAAATTTATTTTGTTAGATGAACCCTTTGCGGGCGTAGATCCTATCGCGGTAGAAGATATTCAAAGTATTGTAGCGCAATTAAAAAATAAAAATATCGGAGTATTGATAACCGATCACAACGTGCAAGAAACATTACAAATTACGGATAGAGCTTATCTACTTTTCGAAGGAAAAATATTAAAATCCGGAACGGCCGAAGAGTTAGCCGCAGACCCTATTGTGAGAAAAGTTTATTTGGGTCAGAACTTTGAGTTGAGGAAGAAGTAAGAATAATTAGCCAATTAGCGAATATGCCAATTAGCTAATTTTGGAAATGAGTCTTCAAAATGAATTTTCTTGAATTTCTAAATGAGCGAAGCGAGGATAATTCGTGATAATAGTTATTTTGTTTTTAATTCTTGAAATTCGTGAAAATTAGTGGCTGAATTTTCTATTTTTTCTTTCTTCTGTGCCGTATGAACTCAATAATAATCGGCAACACAGAAACAAAAATAATCCCCAAAATCACCATCTCGAAATTCTCTTTCACAATGGGAATATTCCCAAAGAAAAATCCAAGTAACGATAATCCCGTTACCCAAATAGCACCACCAATAATATTGTAAGAAATAAATTTACCATAATTCATTTCACCAATTCCGGCAACGAAAGGAGCGAAGGTTCTCACGAGAGGAACGAAACGTGCAAGAATAATTGTTTTAGGTCCGTGCTTATCATAAAACTCATGTGTTTTATCAATGTATTCTTGTTTCACCAATTGTTTACCGCTCTTGAGTTTTTTCTGAAGAATCCTTAGTCCAAGTTTCTTTCCAATGAAATAATTCACTGTATCGCCTAAAAATGCGGCTATGAAAAGTGAAACGATGATGATAGCAATGTTTAATGAACCCGCACCTGCAAATGCACCCGCTGCAAATAAAAGTGAATCTCCTGGAAGAAAAGGCCAAATGACTAAGCCTGTTTCCACGAAAATGATTAAAAATAAAATCACATAGGTAGTGGTCCCGTATTCACCAATGATTGCATGAAGCTTATCATCAAGGTGGAGGAAAAAGTCAAGGAAGTCGGACATAGATTAATACTTACTCATATTCGTATCCACCTCTTCTGCCCAAGCTAAAATTCCGCCTTTGAGATTGAGTAAATTCGTATATCCGAATTGTGTTTCTAGTGCATTAATTACTGTAGCCGATCTTTTTCCGCTTCTGCAATGAACAATTACTGGAATATCTTTTTTGATTTTATCCGCGTTTTCCATAACATCTCCCATTGGGATGAGTAATCCGCCTATCTCGCATATTTCTGCTTCATAAGGCTCGCGTACGTCTATAATTTGGATGTTTTCTTTAGCATCCATCTTTGCTTTTAATTCGGTAACTGAAATTTCTTTCATTTTTAGTTTTAAAGTGTTAAAGTTTTAAGGTTTTAAAATTATCCATTTCATCATAAGAAGTCAATGTTAAAATCAGATGATAGAGTGGTGTATTTAACTTCCGGTTCAGTCAAAATATTATTTTGGTTTTTCGTTTTCAAATAAGTTATAAAAGATCCAAGCATTTTACCAATTTCGGTTATTTCAATGATCAATTGATTAAATAGAGTTTCGTTCAAATAATTTCTTCGTTTCGCTAAATGTAATTGTGTTCTCAATTCACCTGCCGAACCCTTAGATATTTTCAGGAAATAAATGAAGCTTTTGGCACTATTTCTTTCAAATCCTTCTGCTATATTAGAGGCGATTGAAATGGAGGATCGATTCATTTGATCTCTAAGCCCAAAATCTTTTGAAAGATCACTTGTATTGATTAAAGCAAAAATAGAATCACAAAAATCTATTGATTTTTGCCATACTTTCAATTCTTCGAATCTATTAATTTTTGCCATCCGTTTTTTAACTTTCAAACTTTCAAACTTTTCAACCTTGTAACTTTCTACTTTCCACCTTACTTCTTCGCCTTCGGTGTCGGATGTTTGATTCCCGCAGCCACTTCATCCGGTAAAAAAGTAAAGAATGTATCCCCACGTAATCCTAAACGTAAACATTCCATTGCTATTACTTCATTCGGACCAATATTTCCTAAGTTCACATTCGCACCAAAATATTTGATGAACCAAACTTGTTGTTCTTTTTTCGGAGCTTCCCACATGATACTATCTTTTGGAATAGCCGCAATAATTTTATTGATCAACAGGGTATGCGCATGTCCGTTCGGGCGAAAAATTCCAACCGTTCCACTTTCTCTTCCTTCTGCAATCACTTTCCAAGATCCTGCTTCCAATTCGTTCTTCATCATTTTAATCCATTTTCCGGGGGAAATTAATAATCCCGCTTCTTTGGATCCAACCTCTGAAATAACCGTATAATCTTTTGCTAATTTGGCAATCATCTCGCATTTTTCATCGTGTGGAAATACAATTGAACCATCCGATACTTCGCACAAATCCATTTTGTATTTATCCATCAACTTGCGATAATCATCAAATTTATTTCTGGCAATAAATGCTTCGAATAAAGTTCCTCCAAAATAGGTTCTCAAACCTGCATCACGATACATTTTCAATTTTTCCTCGAGTTTATTTGTCACCATGGCGGTTCCAAAACCAAACTTCACCATATCGGTGTATTCGAGTGAACTCTCTAAAAAGTTGGCGGTTTCTCCTAAGCTCAAACCTTTATCCATCATCATGGTTAATCCACTTTGGCGCGGTTTACTTGGTCGCTCAGGAATATGAGGTAATTTAAAGTTCATTTTTAGTTTTTATAAAGTTCTATCAATTGTAATACTTCTGGAATTTCTTTGGCCTCCGGATAATAATCTAACATTTTATCGTGTGCTTCGTAATTTAATGTTAAGGCTTGCTCCAATGTAACCAATGCATCTTTTAACTTATATGAAGCAATTAAATAAACTACTTTTCTATAGAGTAAATCGAAACTTTCGGGATGATGCGAAAGCGCTTCTGTAATTAATTCATGTGCTTTTATTGAATTATCATTTTCAAAAACAAAAGTGGAATAATCTAACCAAGCTTCAATATTGTTGATGTCTAATTGAATCACTTTTTCATAGGCCGTTCTGGCTCTTTCTGTTTGTCCAGATTTTTCTAATGCTTCTGCAAAAATAAACCAATGATCAGCATTCAAAGGGGAAAGTAAAACAGCTTTATCTAAACATTCCAATGCTCCTTGCACATTTCCTTTCATATCATGAATGATTCCTAATCCCACCCATGCATCCGAAAATTCTTCATCTAAATCAATTGCTTTTTGATAGTAATAGGCAGCGCTTACTGTATCGTCTAATTTTTCATAGCATTCACCAATATAGCAACAAGTAATTGCCTGCGCTTCTTCCAACTGAATTACTTCTTTGTAATTTTCTATTGCTTCTGAATATTTTTCTAATTGAACTAATGCATTTGCTTTATTAAAATAGGCCGAAGAAAATTTATCATTAATGGTTGTGCAAAAATCAAAAGCTTCCATTGCTTTTTCAAAAAGCCCATTGCGGATATACGAATTCCCTAAATTATACCAGGCCGTAAATGAATAGGGATTTTCATCAATAAACTGATTGAAAAACTCAACACCCTCAGCTTGTTTGCCACTCATATCGTAACAAAAAGCAATTTCAAAAAGTGCAGCTTCATTTTCTTTATTCAAAACAAGCGCTTCTTTCAAACATAAAATGGCTTTATCGTATTGTTGATTGCTTTCGTATTCGAAAGCTAAATCAAGAAGCAAATCATCTTTTTCATCCTCGCAATATTGTAATGCAAGTTTTAAATTTTTGATAGCTTCTTTGTGATTTCTTTGCTGACTAAAAATGCTAGCACGCAAAATGTACATATCTCCATTGTAAGGTTCGATATCCCCCACTTTGACTAAAATTTCGAGAGCTTTGTTTAACTTGCCTGCAGAAGTATAGATTTCTGCCTTTTTTAATAATAATGAAATAGCATTAGGATGTTGCGAAATGGCAAAATTCAAGGTGCGAATAGCTTGTTGTAATTTGGAATTATCTAAATAATGATCGATGATGGCTTCAAATACTTCTAGGTCGAAAAAATAACTAGCATTATTCTTAAGCATATCCTCATATCGTTGAATATGCGGAGCAAGATCTTCGTGTTCTTCCTCGTTGTAATTATCGTTATAACCGTTACTCTCCATTCAACCAAATGTATTGTTGATCAAAGATACAAAAATTGGTCATTAAACTCTTATTAATCACATCGTTTTGAACAAGGAAATTAACAATTAATTGATTAACAGGCAAGCTATTTTTTTAGCGGTAATAGAAATCTTAGCTAAATTGCACCATTATTATTTCTTCAACTATGAAAGAACTTGTTTTACATGTTTTGGGTGAGGTCAATTTTTTAGCTGTTATTATAGTTCTGATGCAGGATCCAGATGCAGATAAGTTGAAAAAGGTTTTAATGCAAATTGCCAATAAATAAATTTTTTAAAAATGACTTTAATCAAATCAATTTCAGGAATTCGAGGAACCATTGGAGGAAATGTAGGAGACAATCTTACTCCGCTGGATACCGTAAAATTTGCTTCCGCCTACGGACAGTGGCTACGAAAGCGTAATCCAGGGAAAAAAATTAAAATTGCTATTGGAAGAGATGCTCGTCTCTCGGGTGAAATGGTTCAACAATTAGTTACTGGTTCGCTCATGGGATTAGGAATTGATGTGATTGATTTAGGATTATCTACCACACCAACTGTGGAAATTGCCGTTCCACTTTTACAAGCCAACGGAGGAATTATTTTAACGGCCAGTCATAACCCCATTCAATGGAATGCATTAAAATTGCTCAATGAAAAAGGAGAATTTATTTCAGGAAATGATGGAGAGGAAATGTTGAAGATTGCAGAATCAGAACGGTTCGATTATGTAGAAGCTACTGAATTAGGAAAAGTAACCAAAGACGATTCTTTCCTTGGAAAACACATCGAAATGATTTGTGCTTTGCCTTACGTAGATATCCAAGCTATTCATAGAGCTAATTTAACCGTTGTAGTAGATGCAGTAAATTCTACTGGTGGAATGTTTGTTCCAGCACTTTTACAACGATTAGGAGTGAGAAATATAGAAAAATTATATTGTGAACCAACGGGCCATTTTCCTCATAACCCAGAGCCTCTTCCCGAAAATTTGACAGAAATTTCAAAGGTGATGAAGGAGAAAAAAGCGGATGTGGGAATTGTAGTGGATCCCGATGTAGATCGTTTGGCATTGGTTTGTGAGAACGGGGAAATGTTTGGTGAAGAATATACCTTGGTGGCTGTTGCTGATCATGTGTTGTCTACTAAGAAAGGAAATACGGTTTCGAACTTGTCTTCTACTCGTGCCTTACGTGATGTAACCGAAAAACACGAAGGGAAATATTTTGCTTCTGCAGTTGGTGAAGTGAATGTAGTGGAAATGATGAAAGCAAATAATGCAGTTATAGGTGGAGAAGGAAACGGTGGAGTAATTTTACCTGAACTTCATTATGGCCGTGATGCTTTAGCTGGAATTGCTTTGTTTCTTACTTTATTGGCAAAATCTTGTATTAAATGTTCGGAATTGCGAGCGTCTTATCCGAATTATTTCATTAGTAAAAATAAAATTGAATTGACTCCGCAAATTAATGTGGATGAAATTTTAGTGAAGATGAAGACAAAATATGCTTCACAACCGGTGAATGATATCGATGGAGTGAAAATAGAATTTGGTAATGAATGGGTGCATTTAAGAAAAAGTAATACAGAGCCTATTATTCGAATTTATTCGGAAAGTGGAGCCATGGAATCAGCGGATTTATTAGCACAGAAAATCATGAAGGATATTCGTGAGATGGTAACGATATAGAATCTGCCACGAATTACACTAATTGCACAAATTAATTTGTGTTAATCCGTGTAATTCGTGGCTAAAAATTTCAGAAGTGTAATTAATAAGAATTCAATAATCATTCAAATAACACTTGAAAATCCCTAATATCTATCGTAATTTTACAAAATAATTAATTAGCAATGAATAGCGTTAGCCTTCCATTTGACTGATTAAAAAATTAAAACAAATGAAAAGAATCTATTTAGATAATGCGGCCACTACACCCATGGACAAAGAAGTTCTTGAAGCAATGATGCCTTTCATGACAGAAGAGTTCGGAAACCCATCTTCTACTCATGGGTTTGGTAGAAAAACAAAAGCAGGAATTGAAACGGCCAGAAAGCAAGTAGCCTCTTTTTTGAATGCTTCTCCCGCTGAAATTATTTTTACTTCTGGCGGAACAGAAGCCGACAATATGGCGATTCTTTCTTCCGTGTATGATTTAGGAGTGAAACATATCATCACTTCATCTATTGAACATCATGCGGTAATTCATACGGTAGAAGAGATTTGTAAGAAGGAGAATTTGAAGATGAGTTTGGTGAAAATTACTGCCAACGGACATATTGATTTAAACCATCTCGAAGAATTATTGAAACAAGAATCTCCGGCATTAGTAACTTTAATGCATGGAAATAACGAAATTGGGAATCTTTTACCAATGAAAAGAGTGGGTGAGTTATGCGAAAAATACAAAGCATTTTTTCATTCGGATACAGTGCAAACAATGGGACATTATCTAATAGATACAAAATCTCTTCATGTACATTTTCTCGCTTGTGGCGCACATAAATTTCATGGGCCAAAAGGTGTGGGTTTTTTATTTAAGAGTGAAAAAATAAAAATCCATCCAATGATTCATGGAGGTTCGCAAGAGAGAAATCTCAGGGGAGGAACAGAAAATTTATACGGAATTGTTGGTTTAGGAAAAGCATTAGAAATTGCACATCGTGAAATGAAGGAACATCAAAATCATATCCAGGAAGTGAAATCCTATATGATAAAACGATTGGAAGAAACCATTCCGGGAGTTACTTTTAATGGCGATTATAAAGGAGAAAGTTTATATACAGTTCTGAATGTTTCTTTTCCTGCTCACGAGCAAGGAGAAATGTTATTATTCACGCTTGATATGAATGGAATTGCTGCCTCAGGCGGTAGTGCTTGTTCATCGGGAAGTAATAAAGGTTCACATGTATTGGAAGCATTGGGTGTTGATGCGAATCGTCATAATGTGCGTTTCTCTTTTTCTAAATACACCACCAAAGAAGAAATTGATTATACCGTTGAGAAATTAGTGGGAATTTTGGTTGGGGAGAAGGTTTGATCATAGATTTATTTTGTTCAGCACAATTTTATTTTTTGAAAACTGACTCAATTCTCCCCTTATCCTAGGGGAGATGTCGAGTCTTCGAGACAGAGGGGTTTGACCCCTTTCCCGCATTCGCGGTACTTCCCCTTATCAAGGGGAAGAGTTGGATATCTCCGAATCGAAACATTACAATATTTACAAAACTATTCTAATTAAATGCTGAATTTTTAAGCACACTTGTCTTTACTTCTCCCCTGTCCTAGGGGAGATGTCGAGGAACGAGACAGAGGGGTTTTATAAAACAAAAAACCCGAAGCGATCACTCCGGGTTTTCATTAATAAAATATTTTCTATCCTCCTTGTCCCAATTTCATCAACTCACTATAAGGTTTTACTTCATAACCCTCGGGAACAGTAAACTTATCATCCGAAACTTTTTCTTTTTTGATTTCAGAAACAGTCATAGTCATCACCATTCCATTTGCTGCAACCGTATATTCCAATACAGATCCTTTGATTCCGATTCCAGTATATTGTGGATTATAAACCCCTGTAATTTCTTCGGTGTACCAAATGGTCATTGGCTCGTCTTCGCCAGCATATTTCAATTCTGCTTTTTTGCATTTATATCCAGCAATTTCTTTTGTTTCTTCTTTGTAAGTTACCGTTGGTAATTTACTGGTGTCTTTTTTCTCTACACCGCTTTCTAATTCATAAGCTGCTTTTTGTCCCATAGCATTCATCACCATAAACCCTTTTCCAGTTTCAGAATCCATAATAGTAGTATTGGTTCCTCCCATTGTGTTTTGTTCAATTCTTGTCTTTTTACCTTTCACATAAAGTTGACTTTCTTTTGGAAACATACTCATATAAGATTCATACTCTTCAGGCACTTCCTCATACTCAATTTTCATAGTCATTTTACCTTCGAATGATTGTGCATTGAGATTAGCACCAACGAAAACTACAGCGATGGCAATTGCTGCTTTTAAAATCAATTTTTTCATAATTCTTATTTTGTTAAGGTTCCGAATACTTCTGTAAGCTCCTTTTGAATTTTCTTCAACGAAACTTTTTTGTATTGTGAAGGAACTTCGAATTCGGAATCATCTACTTCTTTAGCGGTAAACTTCACAGCAGTGAATCTCATTCTGAAATCAAATTGTTCTACTTCATATTCTAATAGCACATCTTCAATTTCATGAAAAGGTGTCCACCAGTTGGAATTAGGAATTTTAATATCAGAAGTTGAATATAATGCCACATCCGGTTGATCTACTTCCTCATAATACGCTACTGTCTTTTTAGACAAAAATCCTGCCAAGGAATCACCATCGTTCGTTTGTAAATATTGTGGCTTGGGTGCTTGTTTCAACAATTCCTTCACCGTTTTTTCTTTCATCACACAATAAATATTCTTTGTTCCGAAATGAAAAAGATTGGTTAAAACATTATTGTTACAATCAACAATAAACATAGTTTTGAATAATGACCCTTTAGAAACTTCAGTTTTGTATACACCATCTTTGAAAGTCATAATCATTCTATCTGGCAACATACTTGCCATAAATCCGCTTCCTTGATAATAAGGATAAGTAATTTCAAACTCAATCACACCTTGTGTAATTTCTTTTTCTCCACCACAAGAAGATAGAAAGGTAGATAATCCAACACTTAAAAAGAGTATCGTGCGATTAAAATATGGTTTGAATAAATTCATGCTTCTTTTGAGAAAGCAACAAATGTATTATAATTTTCTTTGATTCGTCAGTCTGTTTAGTAACCGAGAATCTTTAGCATCGACTTGGCACTTTGTTCTTTGGCAAAAAGTCGTGTAAAAATTTCACCGTTCTCATCCTTATCAATTAAAACATGCTTAGGTGATGGTATCAAACAATGCTTGATTCCCCCATATCCACTTAGAGATTCTTGATAGGCACCTGTATGAAAGAACCCAATGTATAAAGGTTCTTCCTTATTTAACTTTGGCAAGAATACTTGATTATCGTGCTCTTCAGAATTGTAATAATCCAAACTATCGCATGTTAATCCACCTAAATTGATTCGCTGATATTCCTGATCCCAATTATTGATGGCCAATAAAATGAATCTTTGGTTAATTCCCCAAGTATCGGGAAGTGTTGTAATGAATGAATTATCAATCATATACCAAGATTCTCTATCGTTTTGTTGTTTGTTTGCAATTACTTTAAAGACATTTGCTCCACTTTCGCCAACAGTAAAGGACCCAAATTCTGTAAACAAATTAGGTTCTTTTACCCCTTTTTGCACGCAAAATTTCTTGATTTGAGAAACCACTTCTTCAATCATGTACTCATAGTTGTATTCAAATCCAAGTGAGTTTCTAATGGGTAAACCTCCACCAATATTTAATGTATCAAGCGTTGGGCAGATCTGTTTAAGGCGGTAATAAATGTTCAAGCACTTTGCCAATTCACTCCAATAATAGATATTATCCTTGATTCCGGTATTGATAAAGAAGTGCAACATCTTTAACTCGAACTTGGGATTATTTTTGATTTCGTTGTTGTAAAAGTCAATAATATCAATGTATCTGATGCCTAAACGAGAGGTATAAAAATCGAATGTAGGCTCTTCTTCTGAAGCAATTCTAATACCAATGGTAGCTTTCTTTTTGAAAGTTTTTTTATAAGTCTCGAGTTCTTCCTTGTTATCGAGTATCGGAATTAAATTCTCATAACCTGAATTAATTAATTCGGCAATTTGATCCGTATATAAATCGCGTTTAAATCCATTGCAAATAATATAGTTTTCTTTATTGAGGATTTTTCTCTCTATTAACTCCTTCACAATGTACATGTCATAGGCGCTTGAAGTTTCCATGTGAGCATCATTTTTCAAGACTTCTTCCAATACAAAAGAGAAATGAGAACTCTTTGTGCAGTAACAATACGTATATTCGCCATCGTAATCAACTTTAGCCATTGCTACGTTGAACATTTTCTTTGCTTTTTGAATATGCTCACCAATTTTTGGTAGGTATGATATTTTTAAAGGAGTACCATATTGCTTAACGATATCCATTAATGGAATATCGCAAAAAGTAAGCTCATTATCAATCACTTTGAATTCTTCAGTAGGAAAATCAAATGTTTGTTTGATTAAAGCATGGTAGGTATTTTCCATATTAAAGGCAAATTTAGTTGAGTTAGTTAGTCTATTTTTGATCGATGTAAGTCACTTACATTTTTCAATGGGACGCAAAAGTAAGCAATATTATGTTATGAAATAGCTATAATTAAGGAATCGAAACATTAAATTTACATTTAATTATAGCTTATAACATCTGACATTATTAAACAATTTAGAACCGATGAAAGAGTTAAGTATTATTGAAATTCGCTCGGAAATAGGAGCAGGTACTCGTGGAGCTAGTTTAGGTCCTGATGCAATTAAGGTAGCAGCTTGGAACAAAGGGGATGATCTCTTCCAGAAGTTCAAGCCCCAACATGTGCTAACAGAAAATTATTTATTGAACAAGCCGATTGATACCCCTTATGGTAAACGGATTTCGGGTTTGGTAAGAATTTATGAACGCGTTTGCAAGGCGGTGGCGTCAGAATTTGAGAAAGACAAATTTGTTTTGATTATGGCGGGTGATCATTCAACTGCTGGTGGAACTATTGCTGGATTGAAAAAAGCAAACGTGAATAAACGAATTGGTGTTATTTGGATTGATGCGCATGCCGATTTACATTCACCTTATTCTACACCTTCAGGTAATTTACATGGAATGCCATTGGGAACTGCATTGGGAAATGATAATCTCGAAAATCAAATTAATACCATCAAAGATGAAACAAGAATGGGTTGGGAAAAATTAAAAAATGTTGGCTCTCCGGCACCTAAAATTCTTCCATCCGATTTAGTTTTCATTGGTGTTCGTGATACGGAAAAGCCCGAAGACGATGTTATTAGAAATTCGAATATTAGAAATTTTAAAATTGAGGAAGTAAGAAAAAAAGGAACTTCTCAAATCATCAAAGAAACTTTGGAATATTTGAAAGAATGTGATTTCATTTATGTTTCATTCGATGTAGACAGTATGGATCCATCCATCTCTATGGGAACAGGAACACCGGTTGCAGGAGGATTAACCATTGAAGAAGCTTTTGAATTATGTACAGGATTTGTTGCAAATGAAAAAACGAAATGTTTTGAAATTGTAGAAGTGAATCCTTGTTTGGATGATAAAATAAATAAAATGGCAGAAACTGCCTTTTATATTGTTAAAGGAGTAGTAGAAACAGTACAAAAGAAATAATTAACCCCTCTGTCTGTTCCGGAGGTAAGAAACGGAACAGATATCTCCCTTCATTGAGGGGAGAAAATAAGAAAACCATTAAATAAAGAATATTACAAAATGAATATCGAAAAAATATTGACAGATCATATTGTCAACGCATCGCAAGAACTTTACGGAAATAAAATGGATAGTTCTCAAATTGCTTTTCAGAAAACAAGAAAAGAATTTAAAGGAGATACTACTTTAGTAACTTTTGCGTTAACAAAATTGAGTAAAAAATCTCCAGATGCTACAGCAACGGATTTGGGAGAGTATTTAAAAAAAAACGAACCGCTTGTTACAGGATACAATGTCATCAAAGGATTTTTGAATGTAGAATTATCAAATAAAGTTTTTACTCAAAATTTATCTTCTGCTGCAACGGACATCTGTTATGGTAAGGGAGAGAATTCAGGAAAAACATATATCGTAGAATATGCTTCTCCGAATACAAACAAGCCACTTCACTTAGGACATTTAAGAAATATTTTCTTGGGATATTCGGTAGCAGAAATTTTAAAAGCATGCGGACATCAAGTAATCAAAGCACAAATTATCAATGATCGAGGAATTCATATTTGCAAATCGATGTTGGCTTGGAAGAAAGAAGGAAAAAACGCAAGACCTGAATCTTCGGGATTGAAAGGCGATAAATTAGTTGGGCATTATTATGTAGAATTTGACAAGCAATATAAAGCGGATATAAAAGAATTAATGTCTGCAGGTCAAACGGAAGAAGAAGCAAAGAAAAATGCGCCATCAATACAAGAAGCACAAGAAATGTTGTTGAAATGGGAAGCGGGAGATGAAGAAACCGTTTCACTTTGGAAAAAAATGAATAGTTGGGTGTATGATGGTTTTGATGTAACCTATAAATCTATTAGTGTAGATTTCGATAAATTATATTATGAATCGGATACGTATATTTTAGGAAAAGGAATTGTAGAAGTTGGTTTAGAGAAAAAAGTTTTTTATAAAAAAGAAGATGGTTCTGTTTGGATTGACTTAACGGCAGATGGATTAGATGAAAAATTATTATTGCGCGCCGATGGAACTTCGGTTTACATCACCCAAGATATTGGAACCGCAGTAGAGCGTTATAAAGATTTTCCGCAAGTAAACGGAATGATTTATACCGTAGGAAATGAACAAGATTATCATTTCAAGGTTCTTTTTCTCATTTTGAAAAAAATGGGTTATAATTGGGCAAATGAATGTTCACACCTTTCTTATGGAATGGTGGATTTACCGAGTGGTAAAATGAAATCGCGTGAAGGAACAGTGGTTGATGCAGATGATATCGTGAATGAGATGGATGAAACAGCTGAGCAACTCACAACGGAATTAGGAAAATTAGATGCAGCCAATGAAGGGGATGCAAAAAAATTGTTTCATCAAATTGGACAAGGAGCTTTGAAATATTTTATTTTAAAAGTAGATCCTAAAAAGAGAATGTTATTTGATCCGAATGAATCTATCAATTTCCAAGGAAATACGGGTCCATTTTTACAATACACGCATGCGCGTATTTGTTCTATTTTGAGAAAAGCTGCTGACTTCAGTCAACTGATAGACGAAGAGGTAGAGATGAATGAAGCCGAAAGAGAAATTGTAAAATTGATTTCTGAATATTCTACCATTTTGCAGGAAGCAGGAAAAAATCATTCACCAGCATTATTGGCCAATTATTTATACGAATTGGTAAAAGCTTTTAATCATTTTTATCAGAGTGTTCCGATATTGAAGGAAGAAAATATGACCAATAGAAATTTCAAATTGATGGTTTGTAAATCGACAGGAAATGTTTTGAAAAACGGATTGAAGTTATTGGGGATTGAGGCGCCAGAGAGAATGTAATTTTAATTAGCGGATGGATTGATTAGCTGATGAGCGAATTAAAGAAAAAGAGAAATGCATTTTAAACATTAAGTAGTTAAGGAAATTAATTCCATTTTTTTATTTTCAGCTGGATAAAGTACAATACAGTTCACAATGAGTAGAATTTTGCTTCAAAATTCGTATCGAAGTGCCTAACTTCCTCCTACTTCAACTTCATCTTTCCTAATGCATAATTCAATTTATCCTTGCTAAGCAAAAGGAAAATCAGATAGTCATCGCTGGTATGATAAACGTAGCTGGGATGGAAAGCGAGTTTTTCTTCACCGGTAAAAATCATTTCTTTTTCGGGAAGAGTGGAAGAGGCAATTGAATTTATTAATCTTGAATGATACGTTCCGTAAAAAGTAGAATCGGTGAATTTGCTTTTACTATCCAGAGAATTTACCTCATTATAGAAAAGATGTAAAGTGTCTATACTAGCAGCATAATTAAATGAACTCCATTCCCCATTATCATTTTCTGTTTGCTGTTTATTTTTAACTGAGCCTGAATTTTTGATATTTCCTTCTTTGTCTAATTGCATGTACATAATATCTCCGTAATTGTATTTTTCAGTTCCTTCTACGGTTTCAAATTCTTCCATTTCGGCAATGAGATAAGAATTATCATTAGGAGCTGAAATAAGATTCTCAAAATAATATCCAGCAATTACAGCATCTTCTTTTGAAGCTGCTTTTTTACCAATGAAATTAGCCATAAAATCTACTTCAAATTTTTTATTGACTTTTGAAACATATTTCATATTTGCATCAAAACGATAATAAAAATAGCCTTCGTAACTCGAAACATTCAACGTATTGTAAAATCCTGAAACAATAAATTCTTGAGAAGAATTTAAGCAAGCGTCTATATCTGAAATCATTTTTCCAGGTATAGAAATTTGTTTTTGATTCCAACCTTTCAATGCGGTATTATACGCATATAGATAGAATTTGTATTCTGTTTTTTCTCGGTCTTTTTTAATGACAAAAAAATCTCCTTTATCATCTACTAATACTTTGTTAACAGGATTGGGTTTACTAGGCACAGGAAAACTCATGGCCACATCTGTAATTTTATTTAGCATCTCATCAAAGACAAGAAATTTTACGTCTTCATTTTTTCCTTTCTCAACAACCGATTCTTTCATCACCAACATTGTTTTCTGTTTCGGAGAGAAACTCAATTTGTAGGCGCCGGTGTTGGAGACGCTTTTAATGGTAAACTGATCTAGCGTTTTTATTTGCAATTTTCCATTTTGATTTTCTATTATTACTAATTCATTGGTCAATTTACTTTCTGTAATGACAGAAAAGAAAGTGTAAAATTTTTGTTGAAATAAGGTTGCGCCTAGATATTGAATTTTATCGTTTCCACTTTTTTTCCAAGAATGAGAAACAAGATTTTTAGAAACCAACATGGAGTCATAAATTTCTAAATTCAACAAATAAGAATTATTTTTTTCCTGGAAAGTGGCCATTTGATATTCCTTTATTTTTGCATTTTCTGTGATGCCAAGTAAAGGATAATGCGCATTTTCATTTTTTTTTAAAACAGAAAATGAGGTTTCTTGGGCTATAACAAAGAAAGAAGTTGAGCAAAGAAATAAAGTGAGTATAAATAATTTCATAATGAACATTTAAACTGGTGAACAAATATAATTTTTTATGGTAAAAATAGCCATAATCATGCCAATCAAAATAGTCTTAATTAGTTCATCAAAATATGTTGAATGGGATTACCTGATATAAAAAAACCTTTCATTTACAGAAAGGCTTTTTTATATCAAAAAAAAATAAGATTAAGCTGTTACTTTTGAACTTGAACGTTTACGCTCGCTCTCATTTAAGACCGTTTTACGTAAACGAATACTTTGTGGAGTTACTTCTACGTATTCGTCTCCTTGAATATATTCTAATGCTTCCTCTAACGAGAAAATCTTAGGAGGAGCGATACGTGTTTTATCATCTGTACCAGACGCACGCATATTCGTTAATTTTTTAGTCTTGGTTACATTCACCACCAAGTCACCCGGACGAGAGTTTTCACCAATCACTTGTCCTTCGTAAATCGCTTGATTTACATCAATGAAGAATGTTCCTCTATCTTGAAGATTATTGATTGAATAAGGAATGGCATTACCTGTTTCCATACAAATCAATGATCCATTTTGACGACCAGGAATATCTCCTTTGTAAGGTTCGTATGCTGTAAAACGATGAGTTAAAACTGCTTCACCTGAAGTAGCGGTCATCATATTATTTTTTAATCCAATCAAACCACGAGAAGGAATTCTGAATGTAAGAATCATACGATCACCTTTTGGAACCATGTTTCTCATTTCACCTTTACGACCAGATACCATTTCGATGGCTTTTCCAGCAACAATTTCTGGTAAGTCAATGGTTAAATCTTCAATTGGCTCGCATTTCACTCCATCAATTAATTTGAAAATTACTTGTGGTTGCCCGATTTGCATTTCATATCCTTCACGTCTCATTGTTTCAATTAAAACGGATAAATGAAGTACACCACGGCCTGCTACATTAAATGAATCGGCAGAACCAGTTGATGTAACACGAAGAGCAAGATTTTTTTCTAATTCTTTTTCTAATCTATCTTTTAAGTGACGAGAAGTAACGTATTTTCCTTCTTTACCGAAGAATGGAGAGTTGTTTATCGTAAACAACATACTCATTGTTGGTTCTTCGATTTCGATTGTTTTTAATGGTTCAGGATTTTCTGCATCACAGATGGTATCTCCAATTTCAAAACCTTCTACACCTACCACTGCACAAATATCTCCTGCTACAACAAATTCTACTTTTTTCTTAGCAAATCCTTCAAATACAAATAAGTCTTTTACTCTATGTTTATTAGTGGTTCCATCACGTTTTACCAATGAAACCATTTGTCCAGATTTCAACGTTCCTCTATGTAAACGTCCAATAGCGTAACGTCCGATATATTGAGAAAAGTCTAATGAGGTAACCAACATTTGAATGGTTCCATCCGCAACATTTGGATCTGGAACATACTCAATAATTTTTTCGAATAGGTAATGAATATTGTCGGTCGGTTTTTTATAATCTTCCGCCATCCAATTATTTTTTGCAGAACCATATACTACTGGAAATTCCAATTGAGCATCGGTTGCATCTAAATTCATCATCAATTCGAAAACTGCTTCGTATGCTTCTTCAGGCGTACAATTTGGTTTATCTACTTTATTGACAACAACGATTGGTTTTAATCCCAACGCTAACGCTTTAGAGGTTACAAATCGTGTTTGAGGCATAGGTCCTTCAAAAGCATCTACTAAAAGTAGAACTCCATCGGCCATGTTTAATACACGTTCAACTTCACCGCCAAAATCCGCGTGACCTGGTGTGTCAATAATGTTAATTTTATAATCCTTGTACATTACTGATACGTTTTTAGCTAGAATGGTAATTCCGCGTTCACGTTCCAAATCATTATTGTCCATAATTAACTCACCAGGAGTCTCATGGTCTTTAAATAATTTTCCTACTAGTAACATCTTGTCAACCAATGTAGTTTTACCGTGGTCAACGTGAGCGATAATCGCTATGTTTTTAATCTTTGCCATACAAATTTTTAAATCGGGTGCAAAGGTAGGGATTCTTTTTGGGGGAACAATTTATTTTCAGAGTGTAATGGGTTAAATTTCGAATTTCGGATTTCGGATTTCGAATATTTAAGAAGGTAAAATGTTCATTTTGCAAGGGCTAGCCACAAATTCGAAATTGAAAATTCGAAATTCGAAATCAGTTTTGTGCATCCACATACTCTTGCACCGATTTTTCGCTCGATGAGAAGGTAAAAGCATCATAAATCTTGAAATAGCTTCCTTTATCAGTGGTTTTATGCCAAATTAATTTAGATAGCTCCACTTTGTTATTTTCCATACTAAAGGTTTGAAGCATCTGCAAAACTTGATCGGTATTAAACCAGTTGTTTTTCATTGTGGATTTTGCAAAATCCAATTTTTGACTGTCCATACTTTTATCTTTCATTTTTGTAAGGAAAGTTGCAAATGTCGCTTCGTCCATGGCTGTGCCAGTTACTAAGGCAGTATTATTATTTGTAGAAGAGGTTTCTTGCGAATTAGAAGTAATAACAGTTGAAATTATGGGACTATAAACATCCACCGAAACAAACGATAAATAACCACTTGAAAGTTTATAGACATAAAACATATTATCTGTCAAATCTAATGTTCCTTCATAAATCACATCTGTTTTTACTTTAGAATTTGTAAGATTGTAATTGTGTTTGAGAATAGAAATGGCATGTTTGCCTCCGTTAATTTCTCCTTCAAATTTACCATTTACTGTGTAGAGTGATCCGTCAAAAATGACGATATGGTTGGCATTATCGAGTTCAATTTTTAAATAGGATTTTGATTGTGTAACTAATCCTGAGAGCAAGAAAAGGGCAACAAAAATTGATTTCATAAAATATTTTAAAGGGTGTAATTCAATCCTCATGCCAATTTGGAGTTATTTTGGTGACGATCGTGATCTCTATTGGTTTTTTTATCAAGATTTTTTTTCACAGCCGCCTCTAAATCCACTCCCGTTTGATTGGCGATGCAAGTTAGAACAAAAAGTACATCAGCGAGTTCATCTCCCAAATCTTTGTCTTTTTCAGATTCTTTGAATGATTGTTCGCCGTATTTACGAGCTATGATTCTTGCCACTTCACCCACTTCTTCAGTGAGGATGGCCATGTTCGTTAGCTCTGTGTAGTATCTCACGCCATGATTTTTGATCCATTGATCAACGGTGCTTTGAAGTTCGAGGATGGTCATAGAAGATTTTTTACAAAGATATTTTTATGAGGGAGAAATTGCAAAAAGAGTTTTGAAGAGAAAAGGGAAAATGATTATTTAATATTGATTAATTGAAGAGTGTCGCTCCTATTGAGCTTGAAAGACAAGGGTTGCTTATTACAGCTTCGCTGTTATTGAGGTGTCGCTCCGATCTCTTGCGCTTTAGCTTCAGCCATGGCGCATGTAGCTCAAATGAAAACGCGAATATTTATTTCAGATTAAGATGACTTTAATGAGGAGAATTAATTCTTGTCTTAAGTCTAAATACTAAAATCTCCACAGTCTATACTTACTCTCTATAATAAACCCTCTTCACTCTCGAAGAAACTGAAGTCAACACTTCATACGGAATAGTTTCCATGGATTTTGCCAATGAAAGTAAACTTTGTTGGTCATCAAAAATTATTACTTGATCTCCTTCTTTCACATTTCCATCTGTAATGTCTACCATCACCATATCCATGCATACATTTCCAATAACCCGATAATTTTTCTTATTTATTATTACTTCACCAATACCATTACCGAGTTGGCGTGAAAATCCATCGGCATACCCGATTGGTAAAATAGCAATTTGTAATTCTTTGTGGGCTGTGCCTTTTCTTCCATAACCAATCGTTTCACCTTTTGGAATAGTTTTTATTTGTGAAACAACAGTGCGCATTCGCATGGTGAATTGTAATTTCTTATTTTCTTTTTCATCTGTACCAACACCATATAACCCAATACCTAATCTTACCATATCAAAATGATATTTTGGGAACCGAGTTATGCCTGATGAATTTAAAATATGAATGAGAAAATCATAACCTAAAGCATTTTTGATGATTTCACATGACTTTTGAAAAAGTGACGCTTGTTCATTGGTGAATTTATCAAAGTTTTGATCTTCACTCGCAGCGAGATGACTAAAAACAGAGACGATTTTAATTTCAGATGAATTTTTAATTATTTCCGCTAAATTGTTCCACTCATTTTGCATAAAACCTAAACGATGCATTCCAGTATCTACTTTTAAATGCACGGGATAATTTTTTATTCCTCTTGATTTCAAGTAAGAAATAAAATCAGTCAATAATTTCAGGGAATAAATTTCGGGCTCTAATTCTTTTTCTATCAATAATGCGAATCCATTTTTCTCTGGATTCATCACCATAATTGGCAACGTAATTCCATTATTTCTTAAATCTGCACCTTCATCAGCATAGGCTACGGCCAAATAATCTGCACGATTGTATTCGAGAATATTGGCAATTTCAAAACTACCACTTCCATAGCTAAAAGCTTTCACTATTGCCATAATTTTGGTATTAGGATACAATTGTGAACGATAATGATTCAAGTTATGTGCAACTGCATTAAGATTGATTTCTAAAACCGTTTCGTGCACTTTTTGCTGTAATCTTTCAGTGATTTTTTCCAGTTCAAATTTACGAGCGCCTTTAATTAAGATAGCTTCATTTTGAAAATTTGAATGATGTATTTTTGATAAGAATTCTGCGGTTGAAGAATAAAATTCTGAATTTTCAGGAAAGAGATTGGCATAGGCAGATATTACCGATCCAATTCCAATAAAACGTGAAATGTTTTTTTCTTTTATCATTTCAGCAACTTTGCCATATAATTCTTGTGCCGACATTTTTTCTTGTAAAATATCCGAAAGAATAATAGTTTTTCTAGCAACTTGTTTCTGTTGATTTAGAAGATCCAATGAAATTCCCAGGGATGAAATATCTGAGTTATAGACATCCGAAATGATGGTGCAATTATTTATACCATTGATCATTTCTAAACGCATTTCAACGGCACCTATTGATGAAATTCTTTCTTGAATAACTGAGATTTCAAATTCAAAATTCAACATTACGCCTACACAAAGTATTGCATCTTCAATTGAGGCGCGATCGAAAAATGGAATTTGTATTTTGAATGTTTTTGTTTTAAATTTCAAATTTACTGTCGTTCCATTGGCAGACGGAATTACTTCTTCCACTAATAAAGAAGCCAAACGTTGATGTCCGACACTGATCTTATTTTTTGTAGGAAGTGTTAATACTACCTTTTCAATTTGATCATTATCGGCATTAAAAATAATTGTATCACAAGCGGTAAATAATTTTGATTTTTCTTTGGCTTTTATTTCATCTGAATCGAAATTCTCACTGTGCGCATTAGTAAGTGTTGTAAAAATTCCTAATTCAGGTTTTAAAATAGTAGCCAAATTTTCCATTTCCTTCGGAAAAGAAATCCCTGCTTCGAAAATTCCGAGAGTATGTGTTTCGTTCATTTGTAAAACAGATAGCGGAACTCCCAATTGAGAATTATAACTTTTAGGACTTCTTACAATAGAAAATTCGTTGCGCAACAATTGGAACAACCATTCTTTTACAATCGTTTTCCCATTACTTCCTGTAATGGCAATAACAGGATAATTAAATTTTGATCGATGAACTTTTGCCCAATTTTGCAATGCAACCAAAGTGTCACTAGCCAGTAAAAAATTTGCATCAGGATATTTTTTTAAATCCAATTTTGCATCTGAAATTAAAAAATTTCGTATTCCTCTCCGATATAATTCTTCAATGAATTGATGTCCGTCATGTCTTTCACCCTTAATGGCAATAAATAGTGAAGTTTCAGGGGCAAAAATAGTTCTACTGTCAGTAATGATTTGTGAGATGAGAGCATCTTTGGATTTTTGAATCCATTCTGCTTCCGTATAAGCAGCCACTTTTGAAAATAAAGCAGCGGTAATATTCATTTTTCTTCTCTGGCTTTATTAAAACAGGTACGACAAAGAGGCGTGTAATGATCTTTTTCTCCTACCAAAACTAATTCACTATTTTTTGAAATTCGATGCGAATGATTGGCTAGATCTCCGCAATGCATACAAATCGCGTGAACTTTTGTAACATATTCGGCCCTGGCCAATAAAGCCGGCATTGGCCCGAAAGGTTGGCCTAAATAATCCATATCTAATCCAGCAATGAGAATTCGAATACCACGATTGGCTAGTTCTGAACAAACATCTGGTAAATTCGAATCAAAAAATTGAGCTTCGTCAATTCCAATAACGTCCACTCCTTCGGAGAGCAAAAGAATTTCTTCGGCAGTATTAACGGGTGTTGAACGAATAGAATTTGAATCGTGCGAAACTACCTCTTCAACGTGATAGCGCTTATCTACAGCAGGTTTGAAAATTTCAACTTTCAATTTAGCGAACTCAGCACGTTTCAACCGTCTGATTAATTCTTCGGTCTTTCCGGAAAACATAGAGCCGCAAATGACTTCGAGAGAGCCTTTTTGTTGACGTGTTCGGGTGGTATTTTCTAAAAACATAAAAACTTATTAACCGTGAAACTATAAAAATTTTCTTTGCGTATGACATTATAGTGCGAGTGATATGATTATTTTTATCGAAGTAATTGCTTAATGTCTGCTTATGAGTGCACAAAAATTTCAATCGATGAATGAATTATCCAGAATGATTAGTGAAAAAATTGCTCGTCTGGAAGAGGGAAAATTATTGGCTGAGGAAATCAGTGGTCTTTCCAATGAAATCCGTGAGTTGTATGATCGTATAGTGGTTTTACAATACAAAGCTTTAGAAAAAGGATTGAAAACGAATAAGGAAACAGTTCCACCAGTAACTTTTATCAAAGCAACGGAGCCTATAGCTGAAGAAGCTCAAGTTGTCAAAGTTGAGACTCTGAATCAAGTTCAGATTGACAGCGTAGTAGAAAAGCCAGTTGAGATTCAGCCAATGAAATTTACCGTTTCAGAAACTCCTAGAGTGGAAATGAAGCCTCAAGAAGTAATTCAACCAAAAACTGAACCGGTAGTGGAACCTAAGCCAATTCAAACCAGTTTTTTTGAGCCTGCAGCAGAGATAAAGGAAGAGACTGCCAACCCAACTATTTCTAATGTTCCAAAAGCGAGTATTGCTGAAAAATATTCTTCAGAGCAAAAAACAAGTATTGCAGAGAAATTTGCAGCCGAGCAAAAAATGACTTTGGCCGATAAATTGAAAATGACAAGAATTAATGATTTGAGAACTTCGATTGGAATTAATCAGAAATTTTTATTCATGAATGATTTATTTGAAGGTGAAAATACCGTTTTCAATAACGCAATAAACCGTTTGAATTCATGTGGAAATGGTGATGAAGCTAAAACCATTTTATTTGAATACTCTTTGAAATATGGTTGGAGAAATGATTCGGAGAGAGTGATTCAGTTTTTTGAGTTGATAGAGAGAAGATACCTTTGATTAGCGAATGAAATACAGGCGCGTGGCTTTAGCCCGCGCAATTATGCGAAAGTGGGATTCGGCTTTAGCCACAAATTGATAGGATTCGCTTCGCTCATTTTTGAAAACATTTTTCAGCCACTAATTGCACAAATTACACGAATGAAAATACAATTAAGTTTGATTAAATTATCACAGATTAAATTCGCTTCGCTCATTTTGAAAAATAATTTATTATTATGGATAATCTAGTTTCTCGTCACAAAATTTTCCAACTTTTGAACTTTCGAACTTTCCAACTAATTCTCCCATTTTTCATTTTACAATTTTCATTTGCCATTTCTTCATTTTCTCAATCTCGCGACCAATGGTTGAAACAATTAACTGATTCTTCTTTTCACGGTCGTGGATATGTTCACAACGGAGATAAAATTGCAGCAGATTATTTAGAACAGGAATTTAAAAAGTTGGGCGCTGTTCCAATAAAAAAATCGTATAGCCAATTTTATCATCACGATGTAAATACTTTTCCAGATAGTATGCGAATTACTGTAAATGAAAGAACATTAATTCCAGGTGAAGATTATATTGTAGATAATCGATCGGGTTCTTGTTTCGGAAATTATGATAAAGTGATTCTGTTCGATTTGAAAGAATATCCCGATATGCAAAAGATAAAATCTATAGGAAAAGAAAAATGCGCTGTAATTTGGGATTTTACTACTGAAAAAGAAGGTATAGACGATGTAGAAAAAGGAAAAATTCGTTTGGATGCGATGAATGCCATTTATGAATTAGCCAAAACAGTTCCTGTTATCATTTTACAAAGCACTAAACTGACATGGAGCGTTGGAAAGAATGTTTACGCTTTGCCAATCATTTATTGTAGGAAAGAAAAATTCCTTGAAGAAACAGTTAATACAATTTCATTCGGAATCAACAATCAAATGAAGCATAAATATCAATCGAGCAATGTTTACGGAATGGTGAAGGCGAAGAAAAAATGGAAAAAGAAAAAATACCTAGTTTTCTCTGCACATTTTGATCATTTGGGTAGAATGGGGGAGAAGACTTATTTTCCCGGGGCGAATGATAATGCGAGTGGAACAACCATGCTTTTATGCTTGATGGAATATTATACTAAAAATCCACCAGAAGATTTTAATGTAGTTTTTATTGGTTTTTCGGGGGAAGAAGCTGGTTTGAAAGGTTCAGAATATTTTATAAAAAATTCTCCAATTCCAGTAGAGAAAATCGCTTTTGTGATGAATATGGATATCATGGGAACAGGTGATGAAGGAATCACGGTAGTGAATGCAACGAAATACACAAAGGAATTCGAGTTATTGGAAAAAATAAATGCAGAGAAGAATTATTTAGTAAAAATTAAAAAGCGCGGAGAAACTTCCAACAGCGATCATTATTGGTTTGATAAGAACGGAGTGAAATCTTTTTTCATTTATACTATGGGAGGTATTCAAGCATACCATGATGTTTATGATAAATTTGAAACTTTACCATTGACAGAATTCGAAGATTTGAAGAAGATGTTGATTGAATTTTCAGAAAGATTATTTTTGAAAAATTAAATTTAACCACGAAGCTCACGAAGGGAAGAATCACAAAGAGCACGAAGTAATATTATTTATAAAATAATTTTAGATTACAATTCATCAATCCAGATGCTCCTTGCATTCGATCTGGATTATCCCGATAATTATCGGGACGATTATTACTTTCACTTGGGCTGTGCCTCTTAAAAGCAAAGTCTCATTAACAAGAAATCCCGCATGTAGCGGGACTTCCTGAACAAACAACAACTCACTCTTGAACGAGGAGTCACCAAACTATCTACTCTAAATCGTCACCACACGACTTTTGTAGAAAGATGTTTTTAGTTCATTTTATCTCGACAGCTTCTTACCCTATCGAGGTTGTATTTTGGTTTTATCTTTTCGACTTTGTATTCCAATTCTTAATTACTCCTTACAGTCGTGAAACTGTTTTTCAGTATTAATTTTCTTTCTTCCCCTTGTTGATTTCGACTCGCACTTGCTTGCACTCTTCCTGCTCAGTCAACTTATTCCCCCATTATTAATTTTTCATTTTTAATTATTAATTCTCTTCTAAATTTCTTTCTTACCAACTGTTGACTTAGCCTCGCACTTGCTTGCACACTTCCTGCTCAGTCAACTATTTTCCCTGACAACTGCAACTGCCACTGTTTACTAAATCTCTTTTTTTCCACGTAACCAAAGCACTTGCCCTACCTCAGGTTCAGTGCCTGGTTCCATGTTGTTTTTCTTGTAAATTTTCTTCAGCTTTACTCCATACAGCTGAGAAATTTCTTTCATTGAATCGCCTTTTTTTACCGTATATAAATCAACTTTTGCAGAATTTCTTTTCGGTTGCAGATAAATAATATCTCCCTCTTGCATCACATCCGATTTATTTAAATCATTGTATTTATAAATTTGCCACAATCCCATTTCAAATTCATCAGCTATTTTCTGAAATGTATCTCCGTCTTTAACCTGGATGTATTTTATATTATTATCATGTACTGCAACTTCGTGTTTCACTTTTGTTAGCGTAGCTACTACTTTTACTTCACTTACTATTTCTTTTGATGACACAGAATTCATCTCATCATATTGTGATAAATCATGGTCTTCGATAATTTGTACTAATAAATTTCCGTATTGAGGATTGGTAGCATAACCAGCTTTCTTCAAACCATGCGCCCAATTTTCATAATCATTCGACTTATAATTGAACAAGAATGAATATCTGCTTCTCGTCATTAAAAATTGCGAGTGATCATTATACGATTGTGATGCTTCATCGTATTTTCTGAAACATTCATTATAGGTATCGTCATCTTGAATATACGTTTCACCTTCCCAGTCATGACATTTAATACCGAAATGATTGTTGGCATATTTTGCAAGAGCAGAATTTCCATCGGCACTTTCTAAAATTCCTTGCGCAAGAGTGATGCTTGCAGGAATTCCGTGCAATTGCATTTGAAGAATGGCTTGATCTTTCCAAGTCTCGATGTATTGAGAGCGGGAGATTCTCCTTTCTGCTGGTTGGGCCATTCCTGAAAGTAAAGACAAGAGGATGGCTGCCAGGCTGAATGTCAGTCTGATAATTTTTTTCATAAAAGTTGGTGTTTTTGGTTGTTTGTTAAGAACCTCGAACTTGAGGGTCTAACGCTTCGATATGAACATAAGTTTCAAAATTGTTAATAACTTAGTGAAGTAAAATATAGATAAACTATGTAAATATTTATTATACAAGTAAATAAGTATTTTATTTTTACTTCAATTAGAAATTTAATTTATGAAATAATATTAATAAATGTGATTTATTTTACAAAAATCCTCGGTTTCCCTGAACGCCTCCAGTATGGATGGCCAGTATTTTGGACTTTTTTGGGAAATAGTCTTTTTGGATGAGATCGAGGAGCCCGAACATCATCTTACCGTTATAGATAAGGTCTAGTTGAATTTCGGTTTGCTTATAAAAATCATAAACGAAATTTTTTAATTCATTATTCACTTTTGCATAACCACCAAAATGATAATCGCAAATTAATTCGAGCGATGAGATTTTATTTTTTTCTGTTGGATAAAATTGAATAATATTTTTTTCGACTATTTCTTTTAAGAATCCTCCGCTTTTCAAAGAAGGAAATCCCAATAGTTTTTCTTTTTCTCTCAATGAAAGTATTAAACCTGTTAAGGTTGTTCCCGTTCCACCAGCGCAAGTGATGTAATCGTAATTTTCTTTTTCTTCCAATAGAATTTCTTTACAACCTTCTATTCCCCATTGATTGGCTCCCCCTTCTTCTATTAAATAAAAATTTCCGAATTTATGACGTAATTCTGAAATGAAATTTTTTTCTTCTTTCATTTTATATTCTTCACGAGAAATAAAATGCAATTGCATTCCATATTCTTGGGCTTCTTTTAATGTGGCATTCACGGACGATTCGCGAATCGGCCAAGTTCTCCCCTTTCCAATGGGAGATGTCCGTAGGGCAGAGGGGTCATCCCCTCGAATAATTCCAATAGATTTTAATCCGTTTTCTTTACAAGCAAAAGCTGTTGCAATAATATGATTGGAGTAGGCACCTCCGAATGTGAGAATCGTCTTAACATGGTTCTTCTGAACGAATTCTATATTGTATTTAAGTTTCCTCCATTTATTTCCAGAAACTACATCATGAATTAAATCATCGCGTTTTAAATACAATTCTATTTCCTTTTCTTTTAGAAGAGGAAGTTCAATTTTCGAAACGAATGAGGGTAATCTAATTTGCATTTTGTTAGGAACAAAAAAGGGGCTCATCGCCCCTCTTTATTTATTTCAATCCGAATTCTTTTTTCACTTTCGGTACGTAATCTAATTTTTCCCAAGTGAAAAGCTCCACTTTCATTTTTTTTGCTTTTCCTCCTGGTTGAGTAAATGTTTTTTCTACCACTTGATTCTTGCGGCCCATATGACCGTAAGAAGCAGTTTCGCTATACATTGGTGTACGTAATTTCAATCTTGTTTCGATGAAGTACGGACGCATATCAAAAATCTTTTCTACACGCTTAGCAATTTCACCATCATTCATTTTTACTTTAGAGGTTCCATAAGTGTTAACGTAAATTCCACATGGTTTTGCTACACCAATGGCATAAGAAACTTGAACTAATACTTCTTCACAAACTCCTGCAGCTACTAAATTTTTAGCGATGTGGCGAGTTGCATAAGCAGCAGAACGGTCAACCTTTGATGGATCTTTACCAGAGAATGCACCACCACCGTGAGCACCTTTTCCACCGTAAGTGTCTACGATAATTTTTCTTCCTGTTAAACCAGTATCTCCATGAGGACCTCCAATTACGAAGTTTCCAGTTGGGTTGATATGATACGTGATTTTATCATTGAATAAACCATGTAAAGATTTTTTCAATTGTGATTTCACTCTTGGAATTAAAATATCTTTTACATCTTTTGTAATTTGAACTTGCATTTTTTTCTGATCTCCTTTAGTGAAATCATCATGCTGAGTAGAAATAACAATTGAATCTATTCTTATTGGCTGGTGTTTATCATTGTATTCAATCGTCACTTGAGATTTAGAATCTGGACGAAGATATTTCATTTGCTTTCCTTCCTTACGGATTGCAGCTAACTCAAATAATAAACGGTGAGCTAAATCTAACGGAAGTGGCATGTAATTATCCGTTTCATTGGTAGCATAACCAAACATCATTCCTTGGTCGCCTGCACCTTGTTCTTCTTTTTTCTTTTTATCTACACCTTGGTTGATATCCGAAGATTGCTCATGAATGGCAGAAAGGATTCCGCAAGAATTCGCTTCAAACATATATTCGGCTTTTGTATAACCGATTTTACGAATCACTTCACGCGCAATTTCCTGCACATCTAAATACGCTTTAGATTTTACTTCTCCAGCTAATACCACTTGTCCAGTAGTAACCAAAGTTTCACAAGCAACTTTTGATTGCGGATCGAAAGCAAGGAAGTTATCGATCAATGCGTCAGAAATCTGATCGGCAACCTTATCAGGATGACCTTCAGATACAGATTCGGATGTAAATAAATAGGGCATGAAATTGAATTTTTAATTTATGAGGGCAAATGTAGAAAAATTAATACGATTACAAAATGGGTTTTTCAGAGAGAAATTAATCTTTCTTAACTATACATTTCATTGAAAACCAAGTCTATTTTTTACGAGTGAGGTTCTTGAACACTTCCTCAAGGCTTTGTTCCTCTTTACGAAGAGCTAAAATTAACATTCCATTATCAGAGGCGAATCGGGAAATAATCGGTCTAAAATCATCTTGTTTTTCGGCTTCGATAACCCAAATATTTCCTTCTACAGGCTTAACATTTTTTACCCCTGGAATAGATGCTAATTTATTTCTACCGATTTCCTTATCAAATTCCACAAAAATAACTTGACGTTTGGTTTGTTCTTTCTGTAATTGTTTTGTTTCATTGTCTGCTTTAATTTCCCCTCTGTCGATAATGATTACCCGTCCGCAAATCGCTTCCACTTCTTGCATAATATGTGTAGAAAGCATAATCGTTTTTTTCTTTCCAATATTAATAATCAATTTTCGAATATCTTCTAATTGGTTTGGATCTAAACCGCTGGTTGGCTCATCTAAAATTAACACTTCTGGTTCGTGAATTAAGGCTTGAGCCAATCCTACACGTTGACGATATCCTTTAGATAATGCTCCGATTTTTTTCTTTTGCTCAATGGTCAATCCCACCATTTCAATCATTTCTTCCACCTTTTGTTTGGCATTCGGAATTTTATGCAATCCTGCAATGAATTGAAGATATTCCTTCACAAACATATCGAGGTAAAGCGGATTGTGTTCGGGAAGATAACCTACTTTTTGTTTCACTTTGAGCGGATCATCCATCACATTGATCCCACAAACTTCAACTGTTCCTGTTGTAGGTGTTAAATAACAAGTAATGATTTTCATCAATGTAGATTTTCCGGCTCCATTGGGTCCCAAGAAACCAACCACTTCACCGCTACCAATCTCAAATGAAACTTTATTGAGAGCTAATTGCTCACCGTATAATTTTGTAACCTCGTTGACCTTTATTGACATTTGTAAAATATTTTAAAAAATAACGCGTGCAATTGCCTTCGTTAAGGCGTAAAGGTAAATAAAACTTCTATTTTTGCCATGAATGGAAGGAGTAGTTATTAAATCAACGGGCAGTTGGATGCAGGTTTCTGAAAATGAAACCCGAAAGGTCATTGATTGCCGTATAAAAGGGAAGATTCGAATCAAAGAAGGCATGCTTACCACCAACCCGGTGGCTGTGGGTGATCGAGTAAAGTTTGAGTTTGAAAGTGATGGAAACGGAATCATTTCGGAAGTTTTGCCTAGAAAAAATTACATCATTCGTAAATCGGTTAATTTATCCAGACAAGCACATATCATTGCTTCCAATATTGATCAAGCGCTATTATTTTTTACGATTAAGCAACCCGATATTCCATTAGGATTTATAGATAGATTTTTAGTTACAGCAGAAGCCTATCATATTCCAGTGATAATTTTATTCAATAAATCGGATATTTATAATGAAGAAGAATTGGAAACGGTAAGAGCGTTAATGTATCAGTATGAAAAAATAGGATATAAATGTGTTTTACACTCTACTTTGAAGGATTCGCCCGATGTGATTATTTCATTACTGAAAGATAAAGTTACATTACTTACTGGCCATTCTGGAGTAGGAAAATCGAGTTTAGTAAATACAGTTCAATCAGATTTGGATTTAAGAACCAATGATATTTCTTCTCATCACGATAAAGGACAACATACCACCACTTTTGCCGAAATGTTTGAATTAAATTTTGGAGGATCCATCATTGACAGCCCAGGAATAAAAGGATTCGGATTAATCGACATGGACAAAAGTGAATTATGTCATTATTTTCCAGAGATGCGAGGTTTAGCGGACCAATGTAAATTTCATAATTGTAAACATATCAATGAACCAGGTTGTGCTATTAAAAAAGCAGTTGAAGAAGGGAAAATCTGGGAGAGTAGATATTATAATTATTTATCAGTTTACGAGGATGACGAGGGGGAGAACTATAGGTAGAAATTTCGAATGTCGAATTTTGAATTTGAAACACAAGGAATGCTTAATTTCCCAATCTTAATTAAATATTGAATCTTAAACAATTTTTCCTCCCATGCGTTGCATCCTTCAAAGAGTTTTAGAAGCTTCTGTTAAAGTAGAAAATGAAATTACAGGTTCAATCACAACTGGCTTGATGATTTTAGTTGGTTTTGAAGAAGCCGATAACATAGAAGATTTAGAATGGACATGTGGTAAAATTGTAAACATGCGTATTTTTAATGATGAAAATGGCGTGATGCCCGCCCGACATAACGATATCAGCCGTTCGGGCGGGGATCTTTCAATAAAAGACATTGATGGAAATATTTTATTGGTTTCACAGTTTACTTTGCATGCACAAACCAAAAAAGGAAATAGGCCTTCGTATATAAAAGCAGCTAAAAGAGAAATTGCGATTCCTTTGTATGAACATATGAAATTGATATTGGAAAAAGAGATAGGTAGAAAAATTGAATCAGGAATTTTTGGAGCCGACATGAAAGTCAGTTTAATTAATGATGGTCCAGTAACAATTATTCTAGATAGTAAAAACAAGAATTGAATATCTTTTATTTACATCCACTTATTCGCATGCAGGAGATGACCAATCGCTAAAAATTAAAAAGCTATTCAACCGCAAAATTATTTTTCCTGAACGATTAAAAATTACGATAAAAACTACGCTATAAATTTAATTAGAAATCATGCCTGATGGTTGTTTGGCGTTGACCCATTCAAATGGAAATGCAGAAATTATTAATTACATCGCAGAGCGAATAGCAAACAGTAAACTATACTATAATCAAAAAGGGAACTATACTTTATATTTACCAATTCATCTTCGAAAAGCAACTTTCTAATAACCAAGAACAGAAAAAATAAAGTAAGGTGTAACAAAAAACTAACTCAATCGTCCTACTTAAAAACAATAAGATTATGCGAACCATTTTAACATTTGTATTAAGCGGATTATTCATGATGAATATTAACGCTCAAACGGAACCAGAAACCCCCGTTGCCACTGAATCTCCAAAGGAAAAAAAAGATGATACTACTTATCTTTCTTTCGGGAATATGAAAGTAATTATCTACGAGGAAAATGATGATGTAGAAATTACTATTGATGAAAAAGGAGATACGATTGTTAGAGTGGGAAAAAACCACAAGAAAAAAGATCATTTTGAGTTAAGCTGGGAAGGATTATCTGTAGGTTCAAATGGAGCGCTTACCTATGATAACAAAACTACCTTACCAGAAGAAATGAGTTTTATTGAAATTGATTATGCTAGATCTAATTCTGTGGCCCTAAATTTCGCGGATTTAGAAATTAGTTTTGGAAAATATGTAGGAATTGGAACGGGATTTGGGATTCAATGGAATCGTTATGGAATAAAAAATAATTATAATATTAAATTTAATGAAGATTCGATTTATGGTGTTCCTACTCCCGATTATCAATATAATCGTAATGTTTTAAAAGCAACTTACATTACAATGCCTTTGTTACTCGAGTTCCATACGAATACAACACATAGTAAGTCTTTCAATATTGCCGTAGGAGTTATCGGCGGATTTAAATTGGGTTCTAAATTGAAACAAAACTATGATTTTGAAGGGCGTAATTATGAGTTTAAATCAAAAGGGCACTATCATTTTAATCCATTTCAAGCTTATGCAACTGCAAGAATTGGTTATGGAGATGTTTCAATTTTTGCCAATTATGGCTTGACAAGAATTTTTGAAGAGGGTAAGGGTCCACAATTATATCCTTTCCAATTTGGTTTGCACCTTAACTTATAATTTCAGTTTAACATTAGGTAAAAAATTTCCCTTCTCATAAGAGCGCAACAAGTAGAGAATCAAAAGGCCCCTCCACCTTCCCGTGTGAGGGGTTTTCAGTTTTATAATTTTTTTAGAATTTTACAATTTATTATTTTTTTAACAATCGTTTAAAACGTGTCTTGGTGTAAATTTTATTGTTTGGAGCAACTTGTGTCATTTTTATTCGTCTATTTGAACAAACAAAATGATTTTTATGAAATTTCAACTTCTATTTTTAACCTTTTTCTTGGTTCTTTCCTCGAATATTCAGGCAATTGACAAGATTACTCTTTTAAATAAAGAATCTTTTAATGCCAAATCTGATTTAAATAATTGCTCCACTTTTGACTTAGGAGCATCACAAGATGACCCTAATTTGAAGCCAGCTATTAGCTGGATGGATGCCAATGCGGCCATATTGAAATATAGTCTTAATTCAACTGCTTTGAACGTTTGTCTTGTTTCAGAAAAAGTGGAAAAAGTGATTTACCAGAAATTATTTTACAAACTCGGTATTCATGAAATTGAAATTCTAGAAGGTGATGCTAAAGGAATTTATTCTATAGACGAATTTTTAAATCTTTATAATCTATAATATGAAAAAAATATTATTTCTATTAGGAATTATTTGCATTACTCTAAGTTCAAATGCTCAGATATTTAATACAACTGCTGTTGCAAGTGGACCAACCAATTATGCAACAGTAACATTTACTGATTCCATTTATTACTACTGTTCACCCATTTCAGGAGCTTCATTAACTGCCTTGCCGGCCGGCGGAACTCCAAACTGGACATTTTCTTGGCAAAGATTTAATGTGGCTACTAATTCATGGATTCAATTAAGTACATCCACCAATACATTTTCTTCTACCATTACCAATTTAACACCGGGCGGATATCGTGTAACCGTGACCGATGCTAACACAACAATAATTGGTTGTTATAGAGCTTGGATTGTAGAAGTTTTATCTCCCACTATTGTTAACGTAGATCCAATTCCTCCTGGATGCGCAGCAGTTGCATTGCATGGTGATATTGATTGGGGATCTGCCACTCCGTATTACGAACCACCTTCCGAACCAATGTTGATTGATGCGAATACTGAAATTACCGTTTGCTTTCAAGCTACACATACTTGGATTTCCGATTTGGGTTTTTATTTAGTTGGTCCTGCTTCTTGCGGTTCACCTACTATTACACTTTCTCCAAATCCTGGTTCAATAGGTCAAGGCCCTGTTTGTAATGCTGCTGATAATGTCAATACCCTTTGCTTCACTACCATGCCTTCTCCTAATTTCAATGCATGTACCCAACCTGGACCTTATAATGGAACTTTTGATTCTTATGGCCCTGCAAGCACACCTATCAATTGGAATGGTTTGAATGGATGCAACGCAGTGCAAGGCGGATGGCAAGTGCAGATTTATGACTGTATTGGTGGAGACATAGGTGTATTACAAAATACTTCTATTAGTATTACCGGCACTACAGCCTGCGGAGATCCAGCCACTATATCGTATAACTCGGGAACGATTGCCTCCTTGATTACTGATAATTCATGTTCTCCAAGTTCAGCTTCTATTTATACTGTTCCAATTAGTCCAGCTGTTGTTGTCCCTTATGATACTAATTTTATCTGGACAGCTTTACCCAATATCACTATTCCCAATAATACTACTTCTTTAGATCCAGTAGTTAATCCAGGTCCAACTCAAAATACAGTTTTTACTTTAAGCGTAGATACATCAGGTGGCGCAGGTTCTATTCCTGCAGCTTGTGGTGGAAATTGGCAAGACAGTGAACTTTATATTTACACTCCTCCTATTCCTGCCGTTTTAACCGCTCCAACTACTGTATGTTCTGGTGATGCAGCTTTCGCTATTGGAACAGATGCTCCAGGTGGTTTTTGGACCGGCACTGCTGTAAATTCTGCAACGGGTGTATTTACTCCATCGTCTGCACCACTTGGAAATAATACCATCATGTATACCGTTAGTAATCCTTGCCCGATAAATTCATTCATTACTATCAATGTGGTTAGTGGTTCTTCAACAGCCATTATTTCTACTCCTCCAAATGTTTGTGAAAATGGTTTACCAATAACATTAACTGCCAATCCTGCTGGAGGAACTTGGACGGGAACAGGAATTACGGATGGCTCATTAGGAACTTTTGATCCTACTGTTTCTGGAGATGGTGCGTTTGTGATTAGTTATAATTCATCTAGCGCTTGTCCTTCTAGCGGAACCGTTACCGTAACTGTGGTTCCAATCGAAGATGCAACATTTACCGTACAACCGAATATTTGTGCCAGTAGCCCTGCTTTTTTATTGGTGCCTGTAACTGCTGGTGGAACTTGGAGTGGAACTGGTGTAAATACAACTAGTGGACTTTTTGATCCATCAGTATCTGGTGCTGGTTCATTTCCTATTACCTACACGGTTGGAACTTGTGGATCCACTTCTACATCGAATGTAGTGGTAAACGCATTGCCTAATGTAAATGCTAGCGCAGATCAAGGAATATGCCCAGGAGATAACGTACAAATTACAGCAACTGGCGCATCAACTTATGTTTGGACACCAAGCGCAACTTTATCTTCTTCTACTATTGCCAATCCTTTTGCATCACCAACCACATCACCTACCACTTATCTGGTTACTGGAACAGATGCGAATGGTTGTACCGATACCGCAAATGTAGTAGTAACTATTTTCACTCCTGCAACCATTATTTTTAGTGGAGGAACACAGGTTTGTGAAGGCGATAGTTTGCAGATAACAGCTAATAATGTTTCGAACGTAACTTGGACACCAGCTGCAACAGTAAGTAGTCCATCCTCAACAATAACGTATATTACACCTACATCAACCACACCTTATACCGTTTCTGGTGAAGATGCAAACGGATGCGCTGTAACGAATACGATAAACATTACCGTAAACACGGTTGATGCTTCATTTACGGCAACACCAGATAATGGAATTGCTCCTTTGATTGTTGATTTTAATAACTCATCTTCTAATGGAATTGTTTATGGCTGGGATTATGCCAATGGTGATGTAGACATCACGAATAATTTAGCTTCTACTCAAACTACTTTTAATACAGAAGGAACTTACACCGTTACTTTAACCGCAACAAGTCAAGCGGGATGTGTTGATGTGGCAACTTTAGTTATCACGGTTTATCCAGAGTGTACGGTTGAAGTGCCCAATGTATTTAGTCCGAATGGAGATAACGTGAATGATGTGATGAAAGTTACTTGTTCTCAAACCTTAACTAAATTGAATATGCAAATATTTGATCGCTGGGGCAAAAAGGTGGCCGAGTTAACAGACCCTAATCAAACTTGGGATGGAGATAGTCAATCAGAAGGAACATTCTATTATGTGGGAACAGCTGAAGGATTCAATTCAATTGTTTATGAATTGAGTGGCTACATTACGTTAACGAGATAAAATAAATTAACGATTTTAAAAAAAGGCGGAGAGTAATCTTCGCCTTTTTTCGTTTTATTCCTTTTCCTTATTATCTTCCCCATCTATCCTCGTTAAAGAAATAATTTTATCCTTTTCAAAAGGAACCATAATATTTTCTTTTCGAAATTTTTCATAGGCAGAATAACGAATATCTGATTTGATATGTGGAATATCCCAAACATGTGAAGTGTAAAACTGTAATACTAATTGCACTCCATGTTCGTTCATGTCTTCGAATAAAACACTCGCATGCTTACGTTGATCGGTCATTCGATGATCCATGGCCGCTTCCATTAAAAGGTGTTTCACTTTAGGAATATCGTTTTGATGAGAAACATAAAATGTGATAGAAATACGCGTGGATTTGCTATTATGAGAGAGGTTATTTACTGTTTCATTGGTGATTTTGGAATTGGGAAGCACAAAAAAACTACCATCACGACCGCGAACTTTTGTTGCTCTTAAATTTATTTCAATCACTTTTACAGTCATTTTTTCTACTTCAATAATATCTCCCACTTTTATAGTTCCTTCAAATAAAATGATGAAACCTCCAATGATATCTCCAAAGAATCGTTGCAAGGCAAAACCTATACCTACCAATAATGCAGAGAAACTTACTAGCAATGCTGTGAGGTTAACCCCTAAACTGCGAATAGCAATTATAGTAAAGATGAAATAAATCAGATATTGAGAAAATGTGATAATGGTATATTGTTTCCCTTCGTCAATCCATCCTTTTTGAGATAAATTTCGCTGTATGAATAAACGAAAAATGGTACTAATTAAACGAGCGGCAAAATATAAAATGGCGATTAATAAAATATTATAAATGGAAATATGAAAATCATCCACAGAGAAAATTTTAAATTCTAGAATGTCTTTTAATCCATGAAATTCATTGTTGATGGTGGTAGATTGAATAGCCAATACAATTCCAATGATATTTAAAATTTGCCTTACCAATTGCAAAACGGTGAATTCTCGATCGCCAACTTTTACTTGTTGAACTTTAAAACGAGTGCGCACTATTTTTGCGGCATATACTCTTGCGAAGCGTATAAGAATATAAATAACCAAGAAAAGCACGATGTTTAGAATGGAGATTCTAAAACTATCGGTGAAAGTAATAAGTGTTGTATCGAAAAAAAGTAACATTTAATTTATTATTTAATGACCACTATTCCTAATTTTTTTGCCAAAGTTTTTTTCAATTCATTTAATAAATGAATATATCCCATATTCTCCTGAACGGCTAGTTCATCTTTTTCTTCCTTTAATACTTCTTGCAACTGATAAGTAATTTGCATCACTTTGCTCAATTTATATTTGTATAAAATTTCCATGATACTCGATGAAAGATAATCTTCTTCGTCCTTGGTAAAAATTCGATGTTTATCTTTCCATTTATCACTCAAAAGATAATTATCAGCAATAATATCTACTACAAATTTATTAAAATCAGGATCAGGCTTACGTAAAAAATAATCTGCTGTGGGAACTACTCCTGTTTCTAAAACAGCAACATATTCTTTCAAAATTTCTTGATGTAATTTATTTTCAGGTTCGAGATTATCTTTTTTCAATTCGTAAATTACAAATTCTGCCACCGAAACTTCAATAACAATTTTATTATTCTCCTCGTCAAAAACAGGCTTGTCTTCACTATCTAAAATATCAAATCGAACCGGAAGATGTCCGTATTTAATCATTTTACGAATCAATTCTAATTCTTTCGGATAAACTTCATCTACTTTAAAAGCTTCAATTTTTTCATCTGTTTTTTGAACAACAGGAGCCGAATTTTCTTGATCCCGATAGCTATCGGGACCTTGCTTACTGAAATTTTTTCTTCGTTGTTTATTTAATTCGTTGATTAACGTTTGCTCGGTAAGGTCAAAAATCTTACTACATTCTTTCACATAAACCGAACGAATAATTTGATCGGGAACTAATGCAATAGAGTTGACAATTTCATGTATCAAACCTGCTTTTTTAATAGGATCAGCTTGCGCTTCTTCCATGAGCAAACTCGTTTTGAAAACGATAAAATCTTTTGCGTTTTTTGAAATATAATCATGTAACTCGTCAGTAGAAACTTTTTTCGAATACGAATCGGGGTCATCTCCATCAGGAAATAAAACCACCTTCACATTCATTCCTTCTTCGAGAATCATGTCTATTCCACGAAACGATGCTTTTATTCCGGCATTATCTCCATCATAAAGAATGGTGATGTTGGGAGTAAATCTTTTTATTAATCTAATCTGATCCGTAGTTAATGAAGTTCCACTCGAAGCCACTGCATTTTCTACGCCTGCTTGATACAGAGAAACCACATCGGTATATCCTTCTACTAAAAAGCAATTATCATTGGCGATAATCGATTTCTTAGCAAAAGCCAATCCATATAAAGTTTTACTCTTATTGTAAATTTCTGTTTCGGGACTGTTGAGGTATTTCGGAATTTTTTTATCCGTTTTTAGTGTACGTGCACCGAACGCAATTACTTTTCCGGTATGATTATGAATTGGAAAAATGACTCTATCGCGAAAGAAATCGAAAAATTTTCCTTCACGTTCTTTCGCTAATCCAGTTTTAACTAATAATTCAGAATTGTATCCATGTTCGTGTGCTGCATTCAATAAATCTTCATATTTCTCTACTGCATATCCCAATTGAAATTTCTCAATGGTAGCTTCGTTGAAACCACGTTCTTTAAAATAGGTTAACCCAATATTTTGTCCAGCTTCCGTCTCAAAAAGATTTTTGGTATAATGACGTTGTGCGAATGAAGAAATGATAAATAGCTCTTCGCGTTCGTTTTTTTCTTTGATATCATCCGGAGAGAGTTCTTCTTCCTCAATCGGAATATGATATTTGGCAGCAAGATAACGCAATGCTTCTGGATAAGTGGAATGTTCATGTTCCATCACAAAGTTCACTGAGTTTCCTCCAGCACTGCAACCAAAACATTTGTAAATTCCTTTTACAGGAGAAACAGTAAACGAAGGTGTTTTTTCATTGTGAAACGGACAAGAACCAATATAATTGACACCACGTTTTTTCAACGTAATAAAATCTCCCACTACTTCTTCGATACGGGCAGATTCAATTATTCGGTCTATCGTTTCGCGAGGAATCATTTATTATTTTCCTTCAATTTTTTAGTCATATCTACTTCCTTTACTAATTTTCCTTCTAAATCATAGAACATCCAATTACCACTTTTTTCTCCACCTGTAAAATAGCCAATGTAATTTACTTGTCCGTTGGGATGATAGCTCACCACTTTTCCATGCGATTCTCCCCCTTGAAAATTACATTCACTCCATTTGCTTCCGTCTTCACGGAAATGCGTCCATAAACCTTCTTTTTTTCCATTGGAAATGGTTCCAGATGATTTTAATTTTCCGTTGGGATACGTTAATTCGTGAAATCCATCTTCTAAGTTTACTTCTGAATCTTCATTGAGATGATTCATCATGTTTTGCAATTCTGGATCTTTAAGATCTTTTTTCTTTTCGGTTTTTTCTTCTCCATCAGATTTTTTTTCTGAGGAGCAGGAATAGATTCCAAGTATAGAAATGAGAAGGAATATTTGTAGGAAGCGCATGAGGTTACTTTTTATACAAAATTAAGATAAAAATGAGATGATTAGAATTTTACTAGAACTTGAAATTAAATGGTTTAACAGAACAATAAATATCTGGAACCGCCTTTCATCCGCTAATTGGCTAATTGGCTAAATAACTTCTCATCCACCAAATTCGGCAAAGTCACTTTCAACTTCTTACTTCTCTTCATTTCCCTCTGAATCGCAAACAAAGCTTCTTTATTTCTCGCCCAGGCTCTTCTGGCAATTCCGTTATTTACATCCCAGAATAACATACTTTTCAATCTACGATCGCTATCGGCACTTCCATCCAATACCATTCCAAAACCTCCATTGATTACTTCGCCCCAACCAACACCACCGCCATTGTGCAATGAAATCCACGTGGCGCCTCTAAATCCATCGCCCACAAAATTATGCACAGCCATATCAGCTGTGAATTGTGAGCCATCGTAAATATTGCTCGTTTCTCTATAAGGTGAATCGGTTCCTGATACATCATGATGATCTCTTCCCAAAACAATTGGAGCAGATATCTTTTTCGCTTTGATGGCTTTATTGAATGCTTCGGCAATTTTTATTCTTCCCTCGGAATCGGCATATAAAATTCGGGCTTGTGAACCTACTACTAATTTGTTTTTTTGAGCATCACGAATCCAAACCATGTTATCGTTCAACTGTTGTTTGATTTCTTTTGGAGCCGTTTTGTACATTTTTTCCATCACCTGCAAGGCAATTTTATCAGTGATAGCTAAATCTTCCGGTTTTCCACTGGTGCAAACCCAACGAAACGGACCAAAACCATAATCAAAACACATCGGCCCTAAAATATCTTGCACATAAGATGGATAAATAAAAGTTCCATCATTTTTGGGCGAATTTACTTTCGCTCCTGCGCGCGAAGCTTCCAATAAAAATGCATTTCCATAATCGAAAAAATACATTCCGTTGGCAGTTAATTTATTTACCGCATCAGCATGACGAACTAAAGTTTTTTGAACTTCTTTTTTAAATTTCTCAGGTTCTTCCGCCATCATCTTATTGCTTTCTTCATAGGAGAATCCAGCAGGATAATATCCTCCTGCCCATGGATTATGCAAAGAAGTTTGATCACTTCCAATATCCACTTTGATATTTTTCTTTGCCAACGCCTCCCATAAATCCACAATATTTCCATCGTATGCCAATGAAACGGCTTCGCCTTTTTCTTGTGCTTCTTGTGTTCGAGTAATTAATTTATTTAGGTCAGAAAAAACTTTATCTACCCAACCTTGTTCGTGTCGTTTGTAAGTAGCTTTTGGATTTACTTCGGCAGTAATGCTTACCACTCCTGCAATTCTGGCTGCCTTGGGTTGTGCACCGCTCATTCCTCCCAATCCAGCAGTCACAAATAAAACGCCTTTTGGAATTTTTCCTTTAAATTTCATTCTTGCTGCATTCATCACAGTGATTGTAGTTCCGTGAACAATTCCCTGCGGACCGATATACATAAACGAACCTGCAGTCATTTGTCCGAATTGTGTTACGCCAAGCGCATTGTATTTTTCCCAATCATCCGGTTTAGAATAATTCGGAATCATCATTCCATTGGTGACCACTACTCGCGGAGCATCTTTATGCGAAGGAAATAATCCCATGGGATGTCCACTATACAAAACCAATGTTTGATCATCGGTCATAGTGGCCAAATACTGCATCGTGAGTAAATACTGCGCCCAGTTTTGAAAAACGGCACCGTTTCCTCCGTAAGTAATTAATTCGTGCGGATGTTGGGCCACTGCATAATCCAAATTATTCGAAAGCATATGCATGATGGCTTTTGCTTGAATAGATTTTCCAGGATAATCACCAATGGGACGAGCAAATATTTTATAATCCGGACGGAAACGATACATGTAAATTCTTCCGTAATTTTTTAATTCTTCAGCGAATTCTTTGACAAGTGTAGCATGGAATTTTTTAGGGAAATATCTCAATGCATTTTTTAGGGCAAGTTTTTTTTCTTCAGTATTGAGAATATTTTTTCTTTTGGGTGCATGATTGAGCGTTTCATCAAAAGATTTAGGCTTTGGTAGAGAAGTGGTAATTCCAGCTAAAACTAATTTTCGGAATTCGGTGGTATTGATAGTTAATGGTTTTCTCATAAAGTTCAATTGTGACTTCAAAGATATAAAAAGGTTAAGTTCATGAATTTATTTTAAAAGATTGTATTGAACAAAACACGCAGATATTTTTGGTTAAAATTAGTTGACAACCTCTTGAGTGAATTAAAGCCAACAATTAAAATAGAGTAGAACGTAAACAGCTTATGTGTTGGGAGAATAAAACAGTTGATCTTGCAGGATAGGTTTACACCTATTACGGGGATTCTGCGGACTTAGATTATGGTAGTAGTTTTATTGGTTGAAAATGGAAATCATTCGATAAATGTTAATTTCAAACATCGGGATAAGAAGTTCAAAACTTCACAAGAATGATCTGATTCATTTGAGAGGTAAAATTCTAGAACCTATTTCTCTACATTGGTTTTGATGAATGATGTGGAAGGGATTAAAATTGCACCAAAAATTGAAACAGAAAAGTTGAATCCAGAAAAAGCAGGAGCAATTTTTTATGCTGATGATTTATACAGCGATTACAGCTAACAGAGCAACATAGAAATTGCGGGAATTGAAAATTATTTTAAGACTATTACTTATACAAAATTTTATAAGGTTACCAATCGTATGGATTTAAAAGGCGCGAAAAGTATTTAGGCAAATGTTGGATGTGATTTTTCTGCTGATCGGAGTGATCAATTGAAAGATGATCATGAAGGTGTAATTGTGAAATGAAAAATCAATCTAGTCGGAAGTTTCGCAAAGTTGCAATTATATGAACGTTAATTAGTTAATAGATAATAAACTTTGTGTTTTACAGGTCAGCGGGAAATCCTATATTTGATGCGATTTACACAATGAAAAATTAATTTTTATGAATACTAAAAAGTGGTTGGTTTATCTTTTGGCACCTGTAGCAATGTTCATGGCTTCATGTGGGGCAGGTGAAGAAACTAAAGATGTTGAAAAGGAATCTGGAGAAGTAGAATTGAATCTTGATAGAATGGTGGGCAATGATACTTTAATGGTTCATGGTTTGAATACTGCCATTTGGGTGCCGGAAGAATTAGCACCCGATGGAACTCAAATTCCTGCGCAAATTGAACCGGATGCTGATAATATGATGTGGAAATTGAAATCAGGAAAAAAATTCCATATTGTTATTCGTGTGGTAGATGGAGAAGGTAATTATATCAAACGCAAAAAAGAAGAATTAGCAGGTGGTATATTCAAAGTTGAATACTTAGATGAGAAGGATAATTATGTGATGTATAAAGCAACATTACCTGAAAACGCAAGTAGCATTGAATTTTTTAAATTCTATGGGGTAAAGAAAGTAAACGGTGAAGAGTATGAGTTCTACACCGAGGAAAGTGCTGAATTTAGAAAAGCAGATGTGGAATGGGTTCGCAAATCTTTTATTGGGTTTGGACAAGAAGTTGTAGAAGAATAAATGGATTTTTTATAAAAATAAAAACCCTGATCGTTTGGTCAGGGTTTTTTTATGCTTATTATTTTTTCATTTACAAATTCCCTGTTCTTCCTCCATCCACTGGCAAATTGATTCCATTAATATACGAAGCCGCTGGAGATGCTAAAAAAGCCACTGCTGCAGCAATCTCTTCTGGTTGCGCAATGCGTTTCATTGGAATTTCATCGGCAAATTCTTGCATAATATGTTCGGCCGTTTTTCCGCTTTTCTGTGCTCTATTTTCAGCAATAGCAGATAAGCGTTGAGTTCCTGTTGCACCAGGCAAAACATTATTTACGGTGATATTATATTTTCCTACTTCACCAGCCAATGTTTTAGACCAATTTCCTACCGCGGCACGAATGGTATTCGAAACGCCTAATCCTGGAATGGGTTGTTTTACTGAAGTAGAAATGATGTTGATAATACGTCCGTATTTTTCACTTTTCATTCCCTCTAAACAAGCTTGTGCCAAAATATGATTACAAATCAAATGATGATTAAAAGCAGAAATAAATTCTTCTGTTTTTGCATTTTCAATATTTCCTGCTGCTGGTCCACCAGTATTGTTTACTAAAATATGAACAGGACCTAATTCATTGATGAAATCTTCGATTCTTATTTTCAATTCAGGAGGAAAACTAAAGTCGGCAACGATATAATGATGTTTAATTCCTGTCTTATTATCTAATTCTTTTTTTACTTCTAAAAGTTTTTCTTCAGATCGAGCAACTAAAATAATTTCAGCTCCTAATTCAGCCAATTCGAATGCAATAGCCTTACCAATTCCTTGAGTGCTTCCGCAGACAATGGCTTTTTTTCCTTTTAATGATAAATTCATCTCTTGTTTGTTTGCACCAAATTAACAGAAATTAGTTGGATTTTGAATCAATCAATCTATTATAAATTTCAATTAATTTTATTTGTCCGATATAAATTAATTTTCTAATACTTATCTTTTTTTCTTATTTTTATCGGGTAATAAAATTCAAAATATGTCAATTCTTCGCCCTTTCAACTTTAAAAAATGGATCGATGAAAATCGCCATTTACTCAAACCACCCATCGGAAACAAAGTGGTTTATCAAGATACCGAATTCATCATCATGGTGGTGGGCGGACCAAATGCTCGCAAAGATTATCACTTTAATGAAAGCGAAGAATTTTTCTACCAACTGGAAGGTGACGTAACAGTGAAAATTCAAGAGAACGGAAAAGCAGTTGAAGTGACAATTAAAGAAGGAGAAATATTTTTACTTCCTCCTAATATCCCTCATTCACCTATTCGCCCGGCTAATACTGTTGGTTTGGTAGTAGAAAGAAAAAGACGTCCCGAAGAATTGGATGGCTTAATGTGGTTCTGTGATCAATGCAATCATAATTTATACGATAAGCGTTTTTATATGCGTAGCATCGAAAAAGATTTCATACCTACTTTCAAAGAATTTTATGGATCAGAAGATTTACGCACTTGTAAATCCTGCGGACATGTAATGGAAATTGATGAGCGTTTCAAATGATTAGAGATATTTTAACCATAGACATTCACACACACATTTTACCAGAACATATTCCTAATTGGAAGGAACGTTTTGGTTATGGCGGTTTTATTCATTTGGATCATCATAAGCCTTGTTGTGCAAGAATGATGATGGACAATAAATTTTTTCGGGAAGTAGAAGATAATTGTTGGAGTGCTGAAACACGAATGAAAGAATGTAATCATCATCAGGTAGATGTTCAAGTTTTATCAACGGTTCCAGTGATGTTTTCTTATTGGGCAAAAGCAGAAGATTGTTTGGCCATTTCCGAATTTTTAAATGATCATATTGCCGAAATTGTTGAGCGTTATCCCAAGAGATTTGTAGGTTTAGGAACGATTCCATTGCAAGCGCCCGATTTAGCCATTAAAGAATTGGAACGATGCAAAAAAATTGGATTGAAAGGAATTCAAATTGGCTCTCACGTGAACGATTGGAATTTGAATGATGAAAATTTATTTCCCGTTTTTCAGGCTTGCCAAGAATTGGATATGTGTGTTTTTGTTCATCCTTGGGAAATGATGGGCCAAGATAAAATGCAAAAGTATTGGTTGCCTTGGTTGGTAGGAATGCCTGCCGAAACTTCATTAGCAATTTGCTCTATGATTTTTGGAGGAATATTTGAACGATTACCCAAACTTAGAGTTGCCTTTGCACACGGTGGAGGATCTTTTCCTGCTACATTGGGAAGAATAAAGCATGGTTTTGATTGTCGCCCTGATTTAGTAGCAATTGATAATCCAATTTCACCTGAAAAATACATTGGTAAATTCTGGATTGATAGTTTAGTACATGATAAAAAAGCGATGGATTTTGTATTAGATATGTTTGGAGCGGATAAAATTGCCTTAGGAAGCGATTATCCTTTTCCTTTGGGTGAAAATGTGCCTGGTAAGTTGATTCGTGAATCTGGTTATGATAAAATCGTTCAAGAGAAGCTCTTATCAGGAGCTGCGTTGAGCTGGATGAATATGAAAAAGGAACAGTTTCTATGAAATTTTGACCGTTTACTTGGTCATTTAAAAACTTCAATTCATTATTTCTTACATTTGAGTATTCAACATGAAAAGAATTTTACAAATAATCACTTTCACATTTGTTATCGCAGCGAGTCTTTTTTTCGTGGCGGGGCAATCCTTGGATTATTTTGTATTCAAATATCGCCAAACGGTTATTCGTAAAGAAATCAAAAAGCAAATCAAGAATGGAGTGGAGGAAAGTGAACTTTTTGTTTTTTCTTATACTGAAATTCAAAATGGAAATGTAGAGTGGGTAAAACCAGGAAAAGAATTTCGCAAAAATGGTTCCATGTATGATATTGTTCGTTTGGATTTTAAAAACGGAGAATGGTTTTATCAATGTGTAGACGATGCTCAAGAAGCAAAGTTATTTGTTGAATTAGATCAGCTAGTGAACAAAAGAATGAGAGGAAATTCATCGGATGATTATTTAAATAATTTAGTAAAAGATTTTGTGAAAGTTTATTTTGATTCGGAAAGTAGTTGTTTTACTCCCCAACAAAAAAAAGAAAAAACGGAATTTCATTTTTCGTGTTCTCATTTTTCAATAGATATTCTTTCTCCTCCTCCACAAGTTTAATTAATAACAGAATAAATTCTGTAAACACTATTTTGTATAGTGAAATCATTAATTAAACAAGCAATCTATGAACAAAATATATTTATGTTTCATATTGCTGTTATTTCATTGGGAAGTTTATTCTCAAACCCTAACAGTGATTGATAAAACAACCAGACAACCTATTCCTGGTGTGGCTATTTATACGCCTAATTTTTCAAAGAGTATAACTACTAATTCGAAAGGACAAGCTCTATTATCGGATTTTAAAATCGAAGATAGCCTCTTCTTGAAACATATTTCCTATCTCACTTTAAAAACAACTTACCGATATATTTCTGATAATAAATTTAAAATTGAACTTTCAGAAACAGATATTACATTGGATGAAATGGTGGTAAGCGCGAGCAGGTGGGAAGAAAAGGATAAAGAAATTCCTTATCGAATAGAAAAAAATTCCATGCGTGATGCTAAATTCCAAAATCCACAAACTGCTGCTGATTTATTAGAGACGGGTGGCTATGCCTATGTTCAAAAAAGTCAATTAGCAGGAGGCTCTCCTATGCTACGAGGTTTCGCCACTAATAGAGTGATGTTGGTGATTGATGGTGTGAGAATGAATAATGCCATTTTCAGAGGAGGAAATATTCAAAATGTAATTTCTATCGATGCTAATGCATTAGAAGAAACCGAAATTCTTTTCGGGCCGGGAGCCGTGATGTATGGAAGTGATGCTATAGGTGGTGTGATGGATTTTCATACACTCAAATCGAAAGTTTCAGATACCGCTAAAACTATTATCAACGGAAATGCATTTGCGAGATATTCATCGGCTAATATGGAAAAAACGGGACATTTGGATTTTAATATAGGAACAAAAAATTTAGGATTGGTTACCTCATTTACCTATGGAGATTATGACGATTTAATGGCTGGATCCAATGGAAATTCCTATTTTTTGCGACCGAATTATCAAACTGTGATAAATGGAGTGGATACCACAGTTTCTAATCCTGATCCGCGAAAACAAATACATTCTGGATTTTCTCAAACTAATTTCATGCAGAAAATTCTATTGAAAACAGATTCCATCAAGCAAATTGAATACAGTTTTCATTATGCCAGTACTTCAAACGCTCCAAGGTATGACCGTTTATTATTGGACAATAACGAAGATGGAAAATTGGATAATGCTCAATGGTATTATGGTCCGCAAAAATGGATGATGCATCGGCTTTCTTATACAACTAAGACAAATAGCAAGTGGGTTGATATGATTCGCATGACGGCAGCTTATCAGAAGTTTGATGAAAGTAGGCATGATCGTAAGGCCGGGTCTACTCGACTCAGAAATCAAAATGAAACAGTGCATGCAATTTCTACAAATGTAGATTTAGAAAAAAAGTTGAATGAGAAAATCAATTTTTATTATGGAATTGAATGGGTAGAAAACAGAGTTCGCTCTAAAGCGGATAGAGAAGATATCAATACAGGAGTTAAAACATCCGATAACACTCGTTATCCCGATAAATCGATTTGGTCATCTTATTCTGCCTATTTCAATATGAAATGCAAATTGAAACCACGTCTGATTTTTAATACTGGTCTGCGTTTTTCCTATATCGATATCCAAACGAAATTTGATACTACTTTATTTCCGTTTCCGTTTACAGAATCAAGAAATCGTTTTGGATCATTAAATGGTGCAGCTGGAATTGTTTTTAATGCAACCGAAAAATGGAATATTTATTTTAATGTATCAACTGGTTTTCGTGCGCCAAACATTGATGATATGGGAAAAGTTTTTGATTCGGAGCCAGGATCAGTTGTAGTGCCAAATTTAAACTTGAAACCAGAGTATGCTTATAATGCAGAATTAGGCACAAAGAAAATAGTTGGAAATTTTCTTAAGCTTGATTTGGGAGTATATTTCATTTACCTCGATAACGCATTAGCGAGACGTGACTTTACTTTCAACGGAGTAGACAGCATTGTGTATGACGGAACAAGGAGTCGTGTACAAGCCATTCAGAACATTTCTAATGCATATGTTTTCGGATTTCAAGGCGGTGCAGAAATTGTTTTAGGAAGAGGATTTGCATTAAAAAGCGTTATTAATTTTCAACACGGTAGAGAATTGAACGTAGATAGTTCTGCTTATTATCCACTTTCACATGCTGCACCTGTATTCGGAAATACTCATCTAACTTTCTTAGCAAAAAAAATCAAAATGGATTTTTATGTGAATTATAATGGAAAAATGGATTTCGAAGACTTGTCTTATAACGACAGAATCGATGATGCTCCCTTTGCCAAGGATATTTCAGGCAAACCATTTGTTCCATCCTGGTATACATTGAATTTTAAATTAGCCTATTTTATCAATGAATATATTTCTTTAAATGCAGGAGTAGAAAATATCACGGATGTTTTGTATCGTCCTTTCGCTTCTGGTATTTCGGCTCCAGGAAGAAATTTTATAGTTACTCTAAGAGGTAATTTTTAATAATTGATTTTTATGCCAATGAAAAAGGAGGTAGCCATACCTCCTTTTTTAGTTTTAAAGAAATACATTTTTTAAGGCATGAAAATTAATTTTCGTCTCACCACTGCTGAATTTGCTGCATGATCATCATAAGTATTAGATAATGTAACCGCTGAATTTTGCGTTACACCTGTTACTATATAATCAAAATTTATAACCGCGATTGAAGTTTCATGCACATAATGAGAATAAGAGTAATATTCAAAAGCGGTAGTGTCATTTATGATTTTTATTACTCCATTATGTAAATAATTATCCGTAACAGTTCCGGTCATGTGAACAGTATCGCCATTTTGATAAACGTTGTTGTCATTGGGAGAAGTTATAGTTACAACAGGAGTCGTTGTGTCTGCTTCATCTTCTTGAGGTTGGTCTTCTTCTTTTTTACAAGCAAATAAAATACTTACCGCTAATATTACTAAAACAATATTCTTCATATTATGTATTAAACCATATTGCTTCTATTTTAGTATTAAACTACTTTTTTATAGTCAACAGGTAATATTTTCGAATCTTTAATCGTTGACAAAACCACCATCGTTTGCATTTGTCCTATCTCTTCAATTTTACTTAATTTATCAGCAATCAATCTTTCAAAAGCGGGAATATCTTTTACTATCACGAGTAATTGATAATCGAAGTTGCCCGTTACTTGTAAACACTGTGTTACCTCGGGAATTTCTGTTATTGCTTTGGTAAAATTCTTGATGGCATTGTTGATTTGTCGAGTCAAAGAAATTTGAATCAAGGCAGAAAATCCTAATCCCAATTTATTAGCATTGATCACCGCATGATAGCTTTTAATCATTCCGGATGTTTCTAATTTTTTCACGCGCTCGAGTGTAGGAGCAGGAGATAAACCGATTTCCTGGGAGAGTTGAATATTGGAGATTTTACCTTTTTCCTGAAGAATTCTTAGGATTTTAAGGTCGAGGCTATCCATAGCTGCCATGTATTTATAATTTGATGTTGATGCAATTTACAGATAAATAGTTGATTTTTCAAAGGTGTTTCGAATTATCTCAGAATAAAATTTTTTGTGAATTTTTCTCTTATTTACGGCCACTGATAATAGCAACTTTTTTTCACTTGATTTCTGTTCCTTGTCCCTCATCTTTAAACCATCCTGAATACATCACATAATTATTCGCAATGCGCATCACTTCTCCTTCAAATAATTCTTTCGAAATGGATTTTACTTTTTTCGCAGGAACTCCAGCGTAAATACTTCCGGCTTCTACATGCGTATTTTCTAAAACAACTGAACCTGCAGCAATAATAGATCCTGATTCAATCACACAATGATCCATCACAATGGCGCCCATTCCAATTAATACATTATCGTGAATGGTACAACCATGCACCATGGCACGATGACCAATGCTAACATTATTTCCAATGGTGGTGGCTGCTTTTTGATAGGTACAATGAATAATAGCTCCGTCTTGTACATTCACTTTGTTACCCATTTTGATGAAATTCACATCACCTCTCACCACAGCGTTGAACCAAAAACTACATTGATCTCCGCACACTACATCTCCAACGATAGTAGCATTTTCTGCAATGTAACAGTCACTACCAAATTGCGGTGACTTTCCGTTAACGGTTTTGATTAATGCGTGCACTTTTCTGTTTTTTGACAACATTTTGCTAAATGATCATGTGCTTTTTTATTTGCAACCACTTCATCGGCATCGTAACCAATTTTAGAAATAGCGGTTTTTAATTTCGCTTCAGTGGTTTTTTCATAGTTGTAGGTTACATTAATTTCTTTTTTGTCCACATCAACATTTACTTTTTTAACGCCTTTTGTAAGCACCAAATCCTTTTCGATTTTCTCCTTACACATATCGCAATTAATGGAAGATTTAAAAGTTACTTCCTTATCACCAGCCATCACCATCATTGGCAAAAGCAACATTAAAAACAAAATTAAATTCCTCATATTTTTAGTATTGATGTATCTATGATACGATTTATTTATTGTAAAGATACAGATTCAACAATTTATTGTAGTTTTATAACACTACAAAACACATGCAAATATGCAAAAGTTAACAATTTTTACCATCTTATTTTTAGCGATTCTCACAAAGGGAATTGCTCAAACTGATTTAAAATTCCAAACTCCACCTAAAGAAATCCTTGAATTGGTGGATGTTCAACCGGCCCCATCGGTTTTATTGGATTCAAAAGCCAAATGGTTGGTACTTTCTTATCGAGATGCTTTTTTATCACTCGAAGAATTAGCAGAACCTGAAGAGAAATTGGCAGGAATGAGAATTAATCCCGAATTACATTGTCGTAGCCGTGTAAATTATTTGAAAAAATTGACGGTTCAAAACATGACAGATGGTAAGGAATTAGCCCTAACAGGTATGCCTGAAAATTTAAAATTTACTAGTCTTCAATTTTCTCCAGATGAAAAATATTTATCATTCGTAAACGCTTCTGATAAAGGTCTTGAAATTTATATCATAGACTTGGCAACAGGAAAAGTTACTTCTCCTTATGCCGGACATTACCTCAATGCTATTTTTGGTTCGGGTTTTACTTGGTCTAATGATGGGCAATATTTGATTTTGAGCGTTTGCCTTTCTTCGAATAATAAAATGCCAAAATTCTTTAAGAAACCTTTACCAACAGGTCCAGCTATTCAGGAATCTTCTGGAAAAAGAGCACCAGTGGTTACTTATCAAGATTTATTGAAAAACAAAAATGATGAAAATCGTTTTGATGAATTGGTTTCTTCTACTTATGTAAAATTAACTTTAGATGGAAATTTTAGTTCACTTTTACCAATAGGAATTTATATGGGAGTGAATCAATCTCCCGATGGCAAATATTTTTTGGTGAGCGAATTGAAAAAACCTTATTCGTATATCGTCCCATTTCAAAGATTCCCAATTACTGAAAGATTGATTGATGAGAAGGGAAATGCAGTTAAAATAATTAATGAAGCTCCATTGATTGAATCACTACCCACAGGAAATGACGCGGTGCAAACAGGAATGCGTGAAATTGAATGGAGAAATGATGAACCTGCCACTTTATATTGGGTAGAAGCATTAGATGGGGGAGATCCTGCCAAGGAATCAGAATATAGAGATGCTGTTTACGAAATGAAAGCGCCTTTCGATGCCAACAAAAAACTTTTACTTAAAACAAAAAATCGATTCAGTTATATGGTTTGGGGAGATAAGAATCTCGCGATTGCTTATGATAGCTGGTTTAAGAATAGAAATACAAAAGTGTATCTGATAGATCCAGAAAAACCAAAGGAGGTGGCGGATATTTTATTTGATTACTCCTCTCAAGATTATTATAATAATCCGGGAAGTTTTCTAACGGATAAAAATGCTTTGTTACAAAATGTTTTACTTTTTTCGAAGGATAAAAAGAAAATGTATATGAGTGGCGAAGGTTATTCTGCTGAGGGAAATAAACCTTTTTATGCGGAATTTGATTTAAAATCAAAGACCAAAAAAATGCTTTGGCAAGCGGATGGAAAATCTACCTATGAAAGATTTATTAAGTTGATTGATCCGATTAAAAAAACATTTTTGACTTCTATTGAAACCAATGATGAAATGCCGAATGTTTATTTTCGTACGGCTGGATCAAAAGCAAAACCGATTCAAAAAACATTTTTAGAAAATCCTTTCAAGAAATTTTCGGTAGTGAAAAAAGAAAAAATAAAATACAAACGGGCCGATGGAATTGACTTGGATGCGATGATGTATTTGCCAGCAGGATTTGATAAATCAAAAGGAGAAAAATTAGCGCTCATTATTTGGGCCTATCCAACCGAATTTAAAGACAACAAAGCAGCGGGACAAATAAAAGAATCTCCACATAAATTTACTCGTCCGAGTTATGGTTCACCTTTGTATTGGGCAATGAAAGGTTATGCCGTATTGGATAACGCTTCTTTTCCTATTATTGGAGAAGGGGATAAAGAACCGAATGATAATTTCATTTCGCAGTTAGTTGCAAACGGTCAAGCTGCAATCGATAAAATGGTGAATGATGGAATTGTAGATCCGAAGCGAGTTGCCGTAGGAGGACATAGTTATGGAGCTTTCATGACTGCCAATTTAATGGCGCATTGTGATTTGTTTGCTTGTGGAATAGCAAGAAGTGGTGCATATAATAGAACGCTCACTCCATTTGGCTTTCAACAAGAGGAAAGAACCTTCTGGGAAGCAAAAAATTTATATATGGAAATGTCGCCTTTTTATTGGGCAGAAAAAATTAATGAACCTTTATTAATGATTCATGGAGATGCTGATAATAACCCAGGAACTTTTACTCTACAAAGTGAAAGATTATTTGCCGCCATTAAAGGTTTAGGAGGAACAGCAAGATTGGTTTTATTACCGCACGAATCACATGGATATGCCGCAAAAGAAAATGTATTACATATGTTATGGGAACAGGATGAATGGTTGAAGAAATATTGCCCGAATAATGAGGAGAAATCTACAGGAAGTTGGGTTGACCCAACTGATGGAGATCAATTAAAGTCACAGTTTGATAAAGCGGTATCAACTGGAGATAAATTATTTTCTGTTGCAAAATATGAAGAAGCAAGAGTGAGTTATCAAGAAGCCATTAATTTGGTTCCTGGAGAAAAAATGGTGACTCAAAAAATTGCTGAATGTGATAAATTTCTAGTTACTGAAGTAGAATATCAGCAATACATCACTTTAGGCGATCGTGATTGTTCTGAAATGAAATATGCATCTGCTATTCATTTTTATCAAAGTGCTTTGTCCCTAAAGAAAAATGATGTGACAGCTACCAACAAGATTGCAGAGGCAGAAATTAAATTGGCTCATTCAAAAAAGATAGACGAAGATTATAAATCAGCAATTGGTGGTGGTGATATGGCCTTAGAGAAAAAGGATTATGATATGGCCATAAAATATTATGAGAAGGCTGCTGGTTTGAAACCAGCAGAGACTTATCCTAAGAATCAAATGGACAAAGCCGCTAAGGCGAAAGAAACTGAGAAATAAAATAATTTTTAATCCTCCCCCTGCCCGCTTTTGATAATTTTATTTTCATTTGAATCAAAGAACCCTTCGGGATTCCAGAGGGGGAGATGTCTCCGAATAATTGAATTGACTTTAATTAATAAAAAATCCTCCGCTATTAACGGAGGATTTTTTTTGGAATGAATTTATTTATTTCTTAATTATCAATTTCTTCTTCATCCTTCGATACACTTCGAAGACTCGTTACTCAGGATGACCATTTTCTTTATTTCGTTAAATCTTCAAATCAACAATTCGTATTTATTTCACCGCTTCGATCTTTTTCTTAAACTCTTCTACTACTTTTTTCTGAGCAGCAATTTCTTCTTTCTTTTTCACTTGATCCGATTCATTTTGCTTTATTTTATTTTCAGCCTCAGTGATTTTCTTTTTATAATTTTCAATGTCTTCTTGCAAATCTTTTTTATCATCTTCTAAATCTTTTTGTTCATCTTCTTGTTTCCCTAATAATTTTTCGGCAGTTTTTAAATCAACACCAATTCCATCTTTTTGAATTTTTACGGCTAAATCATATACTTTGTTTTTCATTATTTTAAATTGATCGGAGTGTTGTGATGAACTCATATAAGCACCACCTAAATCTACTGCAATCATCATTTTAAATCCTTCTCCTTTAATTTCTTCTACTTTTCCATAGATGTCAAAAGTATTTTCGCTCATCGCTTTTATTTTGCAATCATCGCCTTTGTACTCGCCTTTGTTAGACGAAGTTTTTCCATCCAAATCTTTAAAGAAACTTTTCATGGCATCTTCTACATCGCTCTTACTTTTTGCTGCTACTGTAACAGATAAAGCATTATGATTTCCTCCACTGAAACTTTCATTGGATTCACGCATTTCAATTTTTTGAGAGAATCCTACCAATGAAAAACAAAGTGCAGTCGTTAGCGTAATAATATTCTTAGTCATCATATTTTTGGTTTTTAATTTGTAAATTCAATATTCAATATTCTATATTCTATATTCAATATTCAATATTCAAAATTCAAAATTCAATATTCAATACTCAATACCCTTCATTTTCCTCTAATTTAAAACAATTATCGTTCCATTTCTATTCTTAGGCCCAAACTTTAGTGCCTTCACTGCAATTACTACAGATATCAATAGATTTTCTATCCGTGAGTACATTCTTTCTGAACTGGTTATACTCTTCAGATTTCCAAATCTCAGCAAAAGGTTTTTCTTCCATTTTACCTAATTTGTAACTAGCATCTTTGTCAAAACAACAAGGAACAACAGCGCCATCCCAAGTTATCACACATGAACTCCACATTCTCCAACAATGATCTTCCATGCGATTTTTTAGTACAAATTTTCCATTCGCAAGTTTTTTGTAACGGGCATATTTTTCATTCGTTGGAATTAATGGATTTCCATTTTCATAATCATAAACCTGTGCGGTTTTCAATCGTACTTCATCCACTTCTAATTTTTTTGCCATTTGTAAAACATCTTCTATCTGATGTTCGTTTGGCTTTACCACTAAAAATTGAAAAATTACATGTGGAGTTTTACTTTTCAATTCTTTTTTGAAACGAATAATATTTCTAGTTCCCTCCAAAACTTTTTCTAG
>JBIPLT010000022.1:0-20480 GCA_044368255.1 Flavobacteriales bacterium | reverse complement strand
GGTGGCCATTTGCACCAATGGAGCTTCGCCAATTCCTTTTGTATAGATTAATCCTGGGCAACCTTTTTGAATTGGACGTTGCGATATAGGAACATATTTCCAAAATTTGGCAAGCTTACTTAACCTAATTGTGGCACGCGTTACTACTGCTATTAGTGGATTATCTGCATCTAGATCAGTGGAGGATGCAAACGGATTGACCCCCGACCAAAGTCCTTTAGCATGCAAGGGTTTCATAAAAACGGTCCACTGCTCAATTGATTTAGCTTCGTAACGTTTAAAAATCTTCGAATTACTAAAAAAATCATCTGCAGCTTTTTCATTTTCCCAAACACAAAGCAATCCATAAACTCCCCAATCTGGAAAAGGGTTAAAACCTAGATCTCTGCCGCTACCCATCAGTTTATAGAAACTTAAACCCGATGTTTTTCTTATAGCGGAATGCGCAAATTGCATTTGACCGAAAGCCCACATTTTTTTAAATAAACCAGGAAACCGAAATAAAGTAAGTGTAGTAACAGAACTCATGATGGATGCAAAATAAATAGCTTACAAATATATTCATTTTTAGTGGCTTTAAATGATGCATCATTTGAATGATAATATCCATTAATAACTTTCTATTTTCTTTATTGGTAAAATGAACTCCTAAACCAACGTATTGTCTCCATTTAGTTTTACATATAGAAATTTAAATGGAACGACTGTATTATTTAGAATGATAAAAAGGGCCAGAACTGACGGCCTAATGTTGACAATGTTAGCTCAATTCAGTTTAGTGGTAAAAATCGCCACCTTTTCCAATCGCGAAACCGTTATGTTCCGCAAAAAATAAGCTCCGATTTTTCTCCATCGCTATCGCTTACTAAAATCAATTCGGTTCCATTGGCCGAAACTTTTTTAATCGCTACCGATTCTATTTTTAGTTTTAAAATTTCACCATTTTCCTCAATGAGTTGGCAAGGTGGTGTATATTTATCTTTGAGATTTTTTAAAGAGATAAAACCCAAATAACTTCCTAAAACTTCTCCGTCATCCACCCAATTGAAAGTGTTTTCTACAGAGGCGGTAAAAATAATTCGGTCTTCAAAAATATCAGCTCCTGAAAAACCAGCTGGAATATTTTTTAAAACGGGTAGAAATAGTTGATAGAATTTAAAAAGGGGAGTGTAACTTTTATTTTCTAAATGTTGGAACAAATCTTCTAAGGTAAATTCAATGATAAAATTGTTACCGCGATTAAAAAGTAGAATTTTTTCTTCGTAATAAAGTGCTGCTTCAATATTGAGGTCGGCAGAAGAAATATTTCCTTGCATTCGTAAAGAAGAATAAAAATCGAATAAGGAATGTTTTTTTACTTGAGTTTTGTCTTCTGGATTTATTACAAATAAAACATCACGTTGAGGTGATTTAGATCCCGATCCGAAAATGAGAAGATAATATCCTGATTCGAATTTCGCTTTGCACATTCCTTCAAAATCGGGTTTAAGATGTTTGGGCATCAATCCTCCTTCAAATTCCGTTTTTGGAATGAGTGAAAATGATTTTAATAGTTTACCCTTTTCATTTATTTTATAAAGATTTGGGAGATTGTCGCCAATTACAAAAATATCTTTACCAATCATTTCTACTCCCGATAAAGAAGGAAGTTCTGGTACGATTAGTCTTTTTTCTATTTTTATTTGCACTTTTTAAAATTCAAAATTTAAAATTCAATATTGGTTTTACCTTTACCATCTAACCCTCGATCTTGCACTCATTCTCGTTCTTTAGCAGCAAGTGATGGCTTTGCATTTCATTCATCCTTATTTCTCATACAACTCAATAGGCAATCCGTCGGGGTCTGAAAAGAATGTAAATTTTTTTCCAGTATGCTCATCTTTTCGAATCTCTTCCACCACCGTGTCTTTTTCTTTTAATTCCGCTATGGCTTTTTCGATATTGGTCACTTCAAATGCCAAATGACGCAAACCTGCAGCTTCAGGAAATGATTTTCGTTTGGGTGGAGAAGGGAAGGAGAACAATTCTAAAACATATTCACCTTTCAGAGATAAATCCAATTTATACGATTCTCTATCGGGACGATATACTTCACGAATAATGTCTAATCCTAAAACTTCCGTATAGAATTTTTTAGATGCCTTGTAGTTGGAACAAATAATAGAAATATGATGGATGCGATGGAGCATTCTAAGGATTAATTTTTCATAAAAGTAAGAATATTTGAATTATTTCTATTTAGTTTAAATTTCGCTATGGCTATGTATCTGTTATTGCGACAAATTTGAAAAATATAATTTTGTCTATGATAACATTGGTTTTTTCATTCAATAATTTCACTATTTTTAAGCTAAATTCCATTACTATGAAGCGCTATTTACTGTTTATTGCTTTCACTTTTAGTTTGAATCTCATTCAAGCCCAAACACCAACTTGGAGTAGTTTCATTGATGATATTCCCTCTTTGAGCTCTCCCCGTTTAGCTGATTTAACGGGTGATGGGGTGAAAGATGTGGTGATGGGTGGCGGAACTGATAGTACCTTCAGTAATCATGGAATAATGGCATTTAATGGCGCAACAGGTGCGCTACTTTGGGAGTTGCCTTCAAAGAATGAAATTTTTGCGAGTGCACAATTTCAAGATATTACTTCAGATGGTATTCCAGATGTTTTTATAAGTGGTAGAGAGGCGCAATTGTATGCCATCAACGGTAGCACTGGTGCAATTATTTGGGAATATTTTCCTTTTCCAACCGATCCAGCTTTAGTGGGATTATATAATTTTTATTCACCACAATTTATACCTGATGCGAGTGGAGATTTAATTCCAGATATTTTAGTTGCCAATGGTGGTGATCACAATGCTCCAGTTTGGCAAACCAATCGTCCGCCTGCACATTTAATGGTTGTTAATTCAATGAATGGTTCTTTGATAGCACAGGCTGTTGTTCCTGATAGCAATGAAACCTATTGTTCTCCAGTTGTAGCAGATTTAAAAGATGATGGAAATCTTTGGGTGGTTTTTGGAACTGGAGGAGAAACTCTTCCTGGCTCCATGTGGGCTGTTTTGCTTTCGGATGTTCTAAATAATGATATTTCTAACGCTACTCCATTAGCCACTCATCCTACCTTAGGTTTTGTGGCTCCTCCGTCAGTAGGAGATTTTACTCAAACAGGAAAATTGGATATCATCATTCAAGGTTATGGAGGAACTATTTCTCGAGTGAGAGGCGCAGATTTTGGTTTAGAATGGAGCGTAACCATCCCTAATAGTGAATCAAGTGCTGCTCCTGTTATTGGAAATTTTACTGGTGCAATTACTCCGGATGTCTTTTGTGTTTTAGCAAAAGGAACAGCTCCTTCTTATACGGATTTTTACCAAGTAATGATTGATGGAAGAACCGGAAGCTTAATAAAAAAAGATAGCATTGGAACGATGCATTTTGCTTCTGCCAACGCATTTGATTCCAATGGCGATGGAAGAGACGAAGTTTTGGTTTCAGTAAATAATCATGTTGGTTATTTTAAACATCAATTAATGTTATTCGACTATCAAAATAATACCCGCAACAATTATTGGAATTCAGAAACAGGCGTAAATATTGGATGCACTCCTTGGATTGGTGATATGAATAACAATGGTGATCTAGAAATTATTTATGTTGTGAAAGAAGATTCTTTGAATCCGATGGGATGGCAGGGAATAAATGTGCGCCGTTTAAATACTGGAATTAATATTCCTATTGCTGGTGTTGCGTGGGGAAGTTATATGGGAAGCAATTACGATGGACATTATAACTATATTCCTGTAAAATGTGGTGCGGGAAGTATTTTTTCGGGAGCTAGCAATATCAATCCAAGTTGTAATGGTTTTTCAAATGGATCTTTAACGCCATTGACGGCAAATGGAACACCACCCTTTACTTATTTATGGGATGATGGTTCGGTAGGTTCTTCTTTAACCAATGTTCCAGCTGGAACTTATACGTTAAGAATTACGGATGCAAGTGGATGCTTCGAAGAAGTTACTGCTGCTCTAGTAAATCCATTTAATATAAATTTTGGTGGTGTTTCGAATGTGTTGTGTGAAGGTGGTTCAAACGGACTAGCTACAGTTAGTTCAAGCGGGTGTGTTTGTATGTTTAGCGGATGTACTTATTTATGGGATAATGGTGGTACCACTTATAATGGAACAGGCTTGGATGCTGGGCCGCATAATGTAACTATCACACATACTAATGGATGTATAGTTGTGGCAACAGTTAATATTAATGATGGAGCTCCATTGTTTGATTCAGTTATTTTGCAGAATGTATCTTGCAATGGATTTGATGATGGTTCTATTGAAATAATTCCAACGAATATTAGCACGACTGCTTATAATTGGAGCACTTTGGATAATACTTCTTCTATTTCTTCGTTGGTGCCTGGAAATTATGCCGTAAATATTCAGGATACTCGTCCATGCTCAGAAACAATGAATTTTACTATTACAGAACCTGATTCATTATTGTTGGATTATACAGTTACAGCTATTTTATGCAATGGCGATAATGATGGTGAAATTGTGGTGACCTCTTCAGGTGGAAATTCAGATTTTTTGTATTATGTAGGAACGAATAATTCTTCCACTGGAGTTTTTTCTGCGTTAGATGGAGGAAGCTATGATGTTTTCGTCATGGATAGTTTAAATTGTAGTTCAGATACAATTTCTGTTATGATTAATGAACCTACAGCTATATCAACAGTGATGAGTTCTACTCCTGAATCTATTGCGGGAAATGGAACGGCTACCGTTATAATTTCGGGAGGAACTTCGCCTTATTCTCAATTATGGAATGATGCAATGTCACAGACAACAACTACAATTAATGGATTGGCTACTGGATGGTATACAGTTGTTGTGACCGATGATAACGGTTGCACCGATATTGATTCGGTAGAAGTGATTTCAACGGTTGCAATAAATGATATCGGAGAAGAAATCGAGCTATTAATTTATCCGAATCCTGCTACCGATTTTATGGAGCTGAATTTCGGAACAAAAGATATTTCTTCATATGAAATTGAACTAATCGATATTTCAGGAAAGCAAGTTCCTATTCATTATGAAAAATCTTGGAACAAGGTGAAATTGATTCGTGATGGAAGAATTGCCAATGGAAATTATATTTTCGTTCTCAGAAATGAAACCGATTTATTTAAAGTTCAAGTAAGTTTCCAGTAAACTATTTTTAGTAATTATTCAATAAAAATAAATGGAAAAAAGTTTAATGATGAATCACTACTTTTTCAATCTTGGTTTTTCCATCCGTTGATAAAATAGAGCAAAAATAAATTCCAGATGGAATCTCAGTGATGTCTAATTGAACAATACCGGCCTGATATTTATTCGAGAAAATTTCTTTCCCATTAATCTCCATCAGAGTAATTTCATCAATGATTTTATCCGATTCTATGTACAAATAATTAGAGGCAGGATTCGGAAAAATTAATACTTCCATTAGGTCATTTTCAAGGATAGTAGCAAATGTTCCATCGCAACCATTGGCATTGCCTGGAATATTTGCATCAAGCCATGCGATTCTTAAATCTAACCAGTCTTTGAATTTAGTGATTTGTCCAGCATAGGTGGCCGGATCTTGTTCCATTTCAGGAGTGCCCGTATTTACGCCTAAATTACCCCATTTTTCAAAATGACGCATTTGTGCTGAATCCAGATAAAGTGCAACAGAATCTATATAATTATTCAAATGAGCATCACTTAGAATTGTTCCTCTTAAATACTCCCATCTGCATCTAAAATCATTTTGAAAAAGCGTGTCTTGCATTAATCTTACATACCATCCTGGTGAATTTACATCAGGATTACAATCGTTAATATGATGTGCCCAACCCGAACCATCTGTTGCTGAAAAAATAGAACACTCATTTATATTTTTCCATGCCCAATCAAAATCCCAAACAGGTCCTGCTTTTAGTTTCGACATTCCAGTTGTTTTGTCTCTGTCCTTATGAAAAATACTACTTTTCTTAAACCCATCATTATTTCTGGCAAGCTCATTAAGTATTAAATAGTCTAACCAAGAAGTAATACTTAAATATTTTCGATAACCGTTAATCGTGTCTGCATAATTTGCTCCATAAAGTGTATTTTCAAAATCATAAATAAACGATTGCAGGTAAGTTTTTTGTTGAACAGTAATTACATCTGGTTGCGGATATTCATAAACAAGATGTACATCAAACGTTGGATGGTCAATGGGATGAAAAGAGGATAGCCAACTATTGCTTCCATCCCAATAATCATTCTTGATGATATAACCACCGGTTAAATCAATTCCTGTATTTTCATTGGTATCCAGCTTAGAAATGCTAATTCTATTTTTATCACGTTTTGGTTTTTCCATTAACAGATAAATTCCGGTATAATTTCCATTGATAACTACTTCGCAATATTGACTTCTTGCCGAATAATGACCCATATCTTCAAATAAATCATAAGGTAATTTATTTCTCATAAATACTTTGTCGTTATAATTTGCCAATAAAATCCAATCATGTTCTGATGGCATTCCTAATATAGCAGTGTCCAATTCTGCATTTAACGCATCTCTTGTTTCAATAGCATATGGTTTTTGTGGGAGAGATTGTGAATAGGCACCACGCATTTCAATTCCGATATTTCCACTGTAATGATTTACGGGATCCGTCATGTGATTTACATTTCCAAATCCATTAAATATAATTCCCATGGTGGCATCAATCTTGGGTTCATCAGGAATAGAAACATTATTGGTATTAATTAAAACAATTGGTAAACGGGATTCACTAAATGCAAACGGTACACTAGCTCCGCCTCCAAATTCAATACTCCAGTTATTTAAGGTTCCATTATCCGCTGGATAGGTATCTAAGATTCTTAGAATCCAATTTCCGTTTCCATTAGTGCTGTTATTTAAATTCCCTAATGATTCTTGTGGTTGGAATGTTCCAGTAAATGGAGCTGAAGCAGTATTGATAGATGATGGAGCAGATTGATTTAAACAAGTATTCGTAAAATTATCATCACCACCTCCAATTCCAGAAAATAAATTTATTTCTATTCCATCAGGAGAAATTAAATGCACATTAAGATCTGCATTGTAAGTATGTGTTATATCTAAACAAACTTGAATTAAACCATGATTTGCATCTAGAGTGGAAGGAGTCAAACCCGAAACATTAATGATGAAATCATGATTTTGTTGGTCATCGGGAACCAAACCACCCGTGCCGTTGAAGGTTTGTGAATTGGCGTTTAAAAAAAGAAAAATTAGGGTAATTGAATAAAGTAATTTCATTGAATATCTCATTAAATGATCAAGTTAATAAATCTAAAAATAGTTTAGTTTCCGAAAATTGAATTTCCGTTTCGTTTTTTGAAAATAGCTCCTTTTAGAATATGATATTTCAAGGAGACTTCTAATCCGCCTTTGTATCGAGAAACTGTTTTTAATGAAGAAATATTGGCATCATACGATAATCCTACTCCGAAATTATACCACTCCAACATTACTTGAGGAACAATGGCATCACCCACTCTGAAATGGCCACCAAAATATAATGCAGCTTCATTTAATAATCCTGTAATTTTTGTTCCTGGCGCTAATTCTATACGAACTAACATTCCCACATTAATTTCTTTAAACTCATTTTGTAAAAAGAAATACCCAAATGGAACAATAGAATAAGTAGAAGAAGGTAAATCAAAACGACCATTGAAGTGACCCACCATTTTCATCGCCAACTCTTCACTCCCGCCCGAATAAAAATTTAATGTGGGTGTATTTACATGATACATCGCAAAACCTACATCTAATCGATTTACATCCCAACCTTTGATATGGCTATCTGTATTGTTAAATTCGTATCTAACGCCAACACCTAAATCAGAATAACCAAAAGAACCTTGTGTTGCTGATTCAAAACTAGCCATGGTTGGATCAAATTCTTGTCCGTTATATTGTGACTCGAAAAAAACACCGGATAAATTCATTGATCGTTGCCCATACCCATATTGTAATCCAGCGATAATTTTGTTTTTATCATCCATGGGTAAAATACAAGAAAGGGAAAGATTTCCTTGAGAAATTCCCATTTTAGAATCACCTGCTCTGTCATTAAAAAAGTTTATACCTATTCCAACATGCGCTTTATCTTTTTTCTGCCATAGGGGCATATCAAAAGAAAATCCACCGGTTCGATAGGGACTACCAAATGATGCCCATTGACTTCTGTAATTTACTATTAATCTTTCATAGCCTCTATAGCCACCTGTATTAGCAGGATTGATATGTAATGGATTATTCATTACTTGCGAAAAGTGAATATCTTGAGCGAAATTCACCAATGAAATAAGAATGCCGCATGATAAAATAATTAATTTTTTCATCTTATCAAGGTTATGTTTCCACTCTGATTAATTTCTTCACCGTCTTTCAATACCACAAATAATTTATAAGCATAAACTCCTGCTGGAGCTGGTTCACCTTTATAAGTGCCATCCCATCCCATCGCTGGATTAGTGATATTAATTACGGATTCTCCCCAACGATTATATAGCGTTAAATTCATTGAAATAATTCCTTCACCTAACAATCGTAATTGATCATTAAATCCATCTCCATTGGGAGAAAAAGCTGTTGGTAGAAAACCACCGGTTGGTGTTTTAAAATGGGCAATCACCGTTTCATTTCCAGCAATGCGAAGGGTAACATCGGTTGAATCGGTACTTGGTGTAATGGTTCCGCTATTTACGATTTCCCAATAATCAAATTCCCAAGAATTAGCCACATCGGGTATTGCTTTTAAATAAATATCAATATTGCCATAGTAGGTAGCGGTCCATGGGTATGCATCTAATTCTCCCAACGAATTTATTTCAACCGTTCCTGCTAAAGGCGGATCTACATCAACCGTTAAGTTAAAAGGTCCCGTAAGATCATAGCAACTTACCAATCCAGTTTGTAAGGCTACACATCTATCATCAATAAAATCTTTTAATGTTTGAACATTGGCTTGCCATCCTTGAAGTGTTCCTCCCCATTTACTAATTTGTGCAGGCATTTCAGGAGTAATTTCTGCAATCATATTATCTAATAGACCTTGCATATTGGCACAAGAAAAAACAGTATTATTTAAATCAATATACCGTGAAATATAATATTGCTCGAATCCAGGATTTGCCATTAGATCAGAAAGAATATCAGTATGACCCATTCCGCCTGGATCGGGTAGTGCTTCTACATTACAGGGGTCTGCAGTTGCTGTTGTATTGGGAATTCCTGTGTAATTGATATAATGGCCAAATGTAGCATCCATATCCCATAAGGTATATCTCCATTTCTTTTTGTCTCCCGCTGGATCTAATCCTCTCCACCAAGCTGTATTCCAATTCAACCAATCTTGGCTAACAATTACAGAATTGATGCAAAAATAATCTACCAAACTTTTCCAATTAAATAAACTATCCACATAGTTGAAATTAGCTTGAACCGACATGTCATTCGATGTAATATAATTTCTCAATGCGTTCCAATCATTTTGTGCAGGATTATTTCCGTATTCGGACCATGTTCCTCCCCATGTTTTGATATATTGAATATACTGATCACTGCCACTAAATTTTTCATCTTGATCGTAGTAATGATCTATGAAATCAGCATCATCAACCTTTTCACGAATTTCATAAACACCCCAATATTGTCCGTTTTTATATAATACACAGGGTGTACTTGTTCTTTCATCTAAATATAAATCTCCCAAATGTGAAAGCATGTGAACATAAGCGTCACGAATATGAGCGCCATTTTCGGCAGGATAATTATCATTGGCAGCAGGTTTCAAAATTACGCGTTGAAACTCATCGCGATCTCTTGTAGGAAAAAACTGATGTTCTAATGCTGCGTTATAACCGTGTTGATCTCGAGCTACGAAGTCAACACCTCTTTGATCATAGGCCCAAGAGTCATTTCCATGTTTATTGGTTGTTCCACTAGCCTCGGTAAGAAAAATTTCATTTGCATCAAAAACTTCAACAGTAGTTAATGGGTCACCAAAACTTCCATTGAAAAGATCATCAATCGGTGCTCCTCCAAATACAGAAACAATGAACATGGTATGATTTACATTAATAAAGTAGGTGTTACTTTCTGTAAAACTAGAAGGTGTTGCAGCTAAAAATGCTCTTGCTCTTAAAACTGTTGTAGTAGAAATGGAAACTGCAGAAGAATATAAAGTAGAGGCAGCGGTTGGTTCAGAGCCGTCTATAGTATATCTAATTTCGGCACCAGGCGTTGCACAAGTTATTGAAACATTTACTGAGCCAGAATAATTTCCTGCTGCTTGATTCATGACTGGGCGTGCAACATAATCGGGCGAGGCACCGGTATTTGCTGCATTCGGTGTGGGAGTAACAAACAAACTCCAAGTAGCAGCGCCATCCGTTGTTCTTCCTCTAGAATGACCGACCAAAGTTGGATTGGTTGTTATTTGATCTAAAATAATTCCAGCAGGATTGGCTAAAACTATTTCCTCGGGTTTTGTTTGTGTGATTTTAAAAGTTGCATGTAAAAATCCACCAGTGAATTCATCTCTGCCCGTACACATAACGATAAGCCTTCCACCTGCTGCAATAGAAACGCCTGCAGGAATGGGCCATTTGGTTGGGTTATTGTTATTATCACTAAGGAAAAATCCCCCTAAATTTATTGCTGCACCACTAGGGTTATATAATTCAAACCAATCGTTATAATCGCCATAATTATCTGCTATTGTAGTCTCATTTGAACAAGAATATTCGTTGATGACCACTTGTGAAACAGAAATTTGAGGAAGAATAAGAAGTAGAAAAAACCAACGTAAGCCTTTCATAAGCATTTAAATTTACGCCTAATTTACATTTTTTTAATCATTACTTTACAACCGTTGATACAATAAAAACAACCATCCTTTAAATTCTAACAGTTAATAGGTCGATAGTCATTGGCTTAACATAATAAAAAAAGCCCCTTTCGGAGCTTTTCGACTGACAAGAGTCAGTAAATATAATTTTCAAGAAATTAATTGTTGAGCATAATTGGCATAACGAGCATCAATACTTTTTCACCAGGATTATCATTAGGTGAAGGAAGAATTATACCTGCACGATTTGGTGCGCTCATTTCTAAGGTCACTTCGTTAGTGTCTAAATTGGTTAACATTTCCACCATGAATTTAGCGTTGAAGCCAATTTCCAAATCTTCACCTTCATAAGAGCAAGTTAATCTTTCTTGCGCCTCATTTGAATAATCTAAATCTTCGGCAGAAATTGCTAATTCACTTCCAGTAATTTTTAATCTCACTTGGTGAGTGGTTTTATTGGAGAAAATAGAAACACGCTTTAAAGAACCCAAAAATGTTTGACGATCGATGGTCATTTTATTTGGATTTTGCTTCGGAATAACGGCTTCGTAATTGGGATATTTACCTTCAATCAAACGACAAATCAATTGAAAATTATCAAATTTAAATAATGCGTTTGTATTGTTGAATTCAATATTAACCATTGCATCTGGAGTAGATAATAAATTCTTTAAAAGATTTAATGGTTTTTTAGGAAGAATAAAAGATGCTCCTTTATCGGCTTTGCAATCGGTTCTTTGATATCTTACTAGTTTATGGGCATCAGTGGCTACGAATGTAAAATCATTTTCACTCATTTGACAAAAAACACCACTCATCACCGGACGTAATTCATCGTTTCCTGTTGCAAATAACGTTTTATTGATAGCGGTTTGTAATGAAGATGCGCTCATTCCAATGATTGAAGCGGCTTCGATAGAAGGCACTTTTGGATATTCTGCTGCCGAATGGCCTGTTAATTTATATTTACCATAATCAGAGGCAATTTCAATTCCAAAATTCTTATCATCCACTTTGAAAGTGAGCGGTAAATCAGGAAAAGTTTTTAAGGTATCAAGTAAAAGTTTACCAGGAACGGCTACAGACCCATCCGATTTTGCTTCTTTTTCTAATTCGATAGAAGTAATCATGGTTGTTTCTAAATCGCTCGCAGAAACAGTCAAAGTATTTCCTTTGATTTCAAATAGAAAATTTTCTAGAATCGGTAGAGTAGAACTAGATTGTAAAACTCCGCTCACTGACTGCAGGTGCTTTAAAAGTTTGTTGCTGGATACGATGAAATTCATTGGTTGCTGTTTTAGTAGGCAACAAATATAGAGGGTTTAGAAGGCACTAAGTCGGTTTTTTTTAAACATGAATAAACTATCATTGTTAATAACCCGCTTTTTCGACTAAAAAATTTAGTCTTTAGTGGTAATTACTCGGGATTTTTGAAATTCAAGATAGCTCTCCAAATCTTATCAACAGTGCCATATTGCATAATAATTATTTCTCCAGTAGGCAAGATTCCGAATAATCGCTCAATATCGTATTGGTAGGCATTGCCTTCTAAATCTACCTGGTCTGGCAACGCAGCTTTACGATAGGTTTTAATTTTTAATGATTTTCCCGAAATATCAGTAACAGTAAATTCAGCAAAAGGAATAGCTTTTCTCAAGGAATCTTCTTGTTTTTCGTTTAAAATTCCACGATTAAATCCTTCAAAGGCTATTTTACGATAGTTCAAAATATAGGCGCGCACAGAAACGGTGTCAAAACCATTGACTTTTTTATTTTGTGCATCTACTAATTCGAAACTGTTTTTACCCTTAATATTTATTTTAAATCCGTATTCAGGTTGTTCATTGTTTTTTAGTTCTACCGATTTGATTTGATCGGGATTTAATTTGTAAATTACTTTATCACGCCATTCTTTTACATCAGTGAAATAACGCGTATTTAAAGTTCCAAAAAAGCCTTTTATTTCGGTGATGTACGGAACAGTATCACGATTACCATCTGAATGTTCAAGTAACATGTAAGTTCCATAGTGATCTCGAGTTGGGCCACCAACATACCATGTTTTTAATAACATTCCTTTGGAATAATATTCCACTTTTTTAAAAGTGACCATCATGGTTTTTAAAACATTTTTTTTTGCTGAAACGGACACCTCACTTTTTACACTAATTAATTTTGCCGTTTTTAAAATGATTCTAACAGCATCAATTCTTGCTTTGTATTTCCCGTTTAATTGCCAATCATCTTTACCCATTTTTGTGATGGTTGCTTTGTCGCCATTTACGTCTGTAATAATGATTTTATCAATGGAATTTGTGTCTTCAATCGCAAAGTCACTATGCTTGTTTTTTAAAGTAGAATTTTGATCACCATCTTTAGCTTGCTGAAGAAAATAAATCAATGTTGCGAGAATACCACCTAATAAAATAAGATAGATATATTGTTTTTTAATCATAAGAGTTCATTACTTTTTATTTGCTGTATTTTCTAACTCGATAATAATGTTGAAAAACGCCAAATAGAATCACCAATAAAACAGGCAGGGCGACATTAAAAAACTGCCAATATCTTTTCTCTTTTACCACTTTTTCTTCATTTAGTCTTCTAAAAGTAATAGTTCTGGCTCGAAGAGAAATGATTTCTTCGTTATTCATCAAATAATCCATGGCATTCAGAAAGAATTCTAAGTTTCCATACACATAACGATCAGTACCATCATTGTTTCTTACATGATATTTATCTACATGTAATTTCATATGGCCAACTTCCATTTTGCCGGTTTGTTGATTTAAAACAGAATCTACTTCATTTAAGATAATGTCTGCATCTCCAATGATGAGCATTTTATTTTTTCCACTTCTATCTTTCGTTACGTAATCTTTGCTATTCAAAAATTGTTCGGTCATTAATCCTTTGTAGGCTGATTCAAATTCACCTTCTAGTAAAACCGCTAGTGGTATATTCGGGATACGATTATTAGTGAATGACATTTCTTGTTCTACAAATCCATAATTCACTCGAATAGGAGCTTTGTAAATAGTAGAATTTTCTGACGAACTTAACAAAACTGTTTTTTTAATATTGGGATTAGAGCCAACTAAATCTAAACTGCTAGCGTATTCCAATTTGATAGGATCAATATTTTTTGTGATAGGATGATCTCTATTGGGTAAAACATGTGGATAAAAATACCATTCATGAAATTTACCTGGGTAGCCTGGGATTTCTATTGGTGCAGCAGTATTGTCTAATACCAGATCTTTATTAATTCGAACGCCATAAGTAAATAGCATATCTTCAAATCGAAGACGTTTTGCTAAACCAAAAGTTTGTCCCTGTAACCACAATGTATCTTCATATACATGAATAGGATCTACAAACCAGGCTACTTTACCACCTTTCATGATAAACTGATCAATGATAAATTTTTCTTTTTCAGTGAAGGAGGAATCTGGTTGGCAAATAATCAATCCTTTATAATCACGCAGTGCGAACGGTCTTTCACCAACACTATCATTGGGTAAATCTATTTGAACACGGCTAACAGCATAAAAATCACTTAATGCATTTTCTATAATGAAAGTTCGTTCTTTATCAGCTTCACCATGCCCAGTGAGTAAGGCAATTTGTGGCTTGTCTTTTTGTACAATTTTTCGCATGACATCAATCAACTGGAATTCCAAATTGTTTACTACATATTCAGACAACCCTCTTAAATCGAAGTTTTGATAAATCACTGGAACATGAAAAAATTGTAAAGGCATTTCCTTATCCAAATATCTCACAGTAGCTGCTGTAAAAAGATATTTGAATTTTTCACCACCATCTTCTTCATACATTAATTTAGAAAACTTCAACTTTTGTTCTGTCAGTTGATGCATGAAATTATTTCGCTCCGTTTCGTCTTCAAAGTCGTATGGATCTACAAATTCATAATGAATTAAACTATTGTGCGCTCGTAAATCAGCTAGTTTCTCTTCAATTTCTTTTTCAATTCTTTTTAATTCTGCCGGAACTTCTCCTGTGAGGTATATGGTAAATGTGATTTTGTCTTTTACATTTTCTTTTACAAATTTTACTGAGTTTTCATTTAATGTATATCTTTTGTCTTGGGTTAAATCAAATCTTTCATAATAGTATGCTCCTAACATATTTAATACAATCAAAATAGCAATAGAAATTACATGTATAGGAACTTGAATGGCAATTTTTCTTTCAAAATTTATTTTAGTAAGTATGATAAAAAATGCATTTAATGAAACGAAATATAAAATATCTCTAGAATCTAAAACACCTCTACTGAGTGATTGGTAATGTTCATTAATTCCTAGAAAGCGAACAATTGAATCCCAAGTTCCAAACATCGAATAAGAACCGATGAAATCAAATCCCACATAAAAAAAGAAGGATAGAAAGACTGCTACGATGAAAGAAACAATTTGATTCGGTGTAATTGCAGAGCAGAAAATACCAATAGAAACAAATCCTGAGCCCATTAATAATAAACCTATATAAGAACCCCACATTTGCCCCGTGTCTATATTACCTTTTGGGTCGCCCAATTGATAAATGGAATAATAGTAGGTTAGCGTTGGAAGAATGGCAAATAAAACGAGAATCAAACTTGCAAAATACTTAGAAAGTATAATCTGTAAATCTGATAATGGTTTGGTGAATAATAATTCGATCGTTCCTGTTCTTTTTTCTTCAGAGAAGGATCGCATGGTAATGGCAGGAATCAAAAAAATAAAAACGAGCGGTCCTAATTGAAAGAATCCTTTCATGTCAGCATATAATAAATCAAGGATATTAAAATCCCCTTGAAAAACCCAAGTGAATAAACCTATAAGGAGCAAGAAAACACTGATTACAATATAACCAATGAGCGAACTTAAAAAGCTACGTATTTCTTTGAGGAGAAGTGAAAGCATGTATCAGAAAATTTTAGGCAAAGTTATAACGCAGATTCGAATGACAGTTACCGTTAGTGGTAGATTTTACATCTTTTTTAAACTCATGAGTATGGAAAACGCGCGATCGATGTCTTTGTCTTTCACTACAATCGTAAATTCGTTGGTAGTGGAGATAATCTCATTAATATTTATTCCTTCCCAAGCAATTCGTTTAAGGATGTAATAATAAATACCTGAAATTTCGATATTTTCATTGGGAAGCTTGATGGTAATTGAGGCTAAATTATCTGTAATTCCGGTTCCTTTTTCTGTTTTAAACAACTTCACCACTTCATCTTTCAAAGAGTCACTAACAATTAAAGTAGTTTCATAAACACCTTGAGAGAAAGTGCAGAAAGCTTCCTTCTTATTTCCTGTTAGTTTTAATAATTCAGATTGCTTGTCAAATAAGGTTAAAGAATTTGCAAAAGTAAAATCAGAAAGATTAGAGCGAACAATCACGTCACCCAACGAGTGCATGAAATTTTGAATCCTCAAATTGATTTTATAGTAATTACTTGGAGCCATTCGGTTGATTGCCATGATAACGGCACCTTCTTTAACATCTTTTTTCAGACGATCAGAAATTTCAGGTTGGATTCGTCTGGCTAATGACGAAACATTAATAAGACCATCTGCTAAAGCCTCTTCCAAGAAAGGTGATTTGCGGATGATGTCCTCAACTACTTCAGGAATTGTTGTCATGTTAAAAAATTTACTTTGTGTTAAATTTTGGTTTAAATGTAGCGAAAATTTTAATATAACGCAATAGCTAGTATAAATTTACAATAAAAAATTAAAAATATGAACCAATTACGCTATTTACGAGGATCCATTGTGGCCATCGTTACCCCTTTTAACGATAACGGAAGTATTGATTTTGTAGCATATGAAGCTCTTGTCAAACGTCAGTTAAAGGATGGTACGAATGGTATCGTAGTAGCTGGAACAACTGGCGAAAGTGCTCCGTTAAGTTCGGATGAATATGCTGATTTGATACGTGCAACCGTAAAAATAGTCAATGGTGAAGTTCCTGTAATTGTTGGTGCGGGAAGTAATGTAACTGCTCGTGCCATTCAACATTGTTTAGTGGCAAAATGTGAAGGCGCTGACGGACTTTTAATTTTGAATCCCTATTACAACAAACCAACTGAAGACGGAATTTTTAAACATTACCAAACCATTGCGGCTAATGTTGATCTTCCTATCATACTTTATAATGTACCAGTAAGAACGGGTTCGAATATGACGGCAAAACTGACTTTGAAAATGGCCAATGAAATTCCTTCGGTTATTGGGATCAAAGAAGCATCTGGAAATCTTTCTCAAATAATGGATATTATTGCACAGAGACCGGAGGGTTTTAAAGTTTATTCGGGCGATGATGCAATGGCTCTTTCTATTATTGCAGCAGGTGGAGATGGATGTATTTCTGTGGTGGCGAATCAAGTTCCGCAAGAATTTTCTAGAATGATAAATGCAGCTTTAGAAAATGATATCGTTTTGGCTCGCGAGTTACATTATCGTTTATTAAATCTGATGAATTATAATTTCATAGAAAGTAATCCTATTCCTGTGAAGACTTGTCTTTATATGATGGGAATGCTAAAAAATAATTTCCGCGCTCCTATTTATCCAATGGAAGATCATAATAATCTGGAAATTTTGAGAAATGAATTAACTAAACTCGGACTTTTATCTCTTGATACTATGAAATATCCCGGAGTAGTTATCGCTTAGTTAAAAACAAGTGAATAAAATAATTGTTGTACTTATTGCAGGGTATGTACTTTTACTATTTCCTAAACTCTTAAATTTTAAAAAATGAATGTGATGAAATTTGGCGGTACCTCGGTAGGAAGTGCTGCAAGAATGAATGATGTTTCGAATATCAGCAATACAGGAAAACCTGTTTTAGTCGTTTTATCTGCGATATCGGTTACCAACAATAAATTCGTTGAAATAGGTAATTTACTTTCGGAAGGAAAAAAGCAGCATGAATTGGAATAAAGAAATCAATCGTTTAAAAACGGTTGCGACACCATTTTATTTTTATGATTTGGAACTGTTGCGCGCTACTTTACAAAATGTAAAAGAAGAAAGTAGTAAATATGGTTACGATGTGCATTATGCTTTCAAAGCAAATACCAATAATGAAATTTTAAATCTCATTCGTGAATTTGGATTAGGTGCAGATTGTGTTAGTGGTAATGAAATTCGTAAAGCACGTGAATTGAATTTTTTACCTAATAAAATTGTTTTTGCTGGAGTAGGGAAGAACGATGATGAAATAAATTATGCTTTATCACAAGATATTTTTTGTTTCAATTGTGAATCTATTCAAGAAATAGAAGTGTTAAATGATTTAGCCAAAGCACAAAATAAAACGGCCCGAATTGCATTGCGAATCAATCCAAACGTAAATGCAAATACACATCATTACATTACAACTGGATTAGAAGAAAATAAATTCGGAATTTCAATTTCACAATTAAATGAAGTGGTGGATTTGGTTTTGAGCTGCAAAAATATTGAGCTCGTGGGAATGCATTTTCATATTGGTTCGCAAATCACGGATTTGAGTTCTTTTAAATCGTTGGTGATTCGCATCAATGAATTACAGAAATTTTTCGCGGATAAAAATATTGAAATAAAACATATCAATGCAGGTGGAGGATTAGGAATTGATTACCATCATCCCAATCAACATCCCATTCCAGATTTTAAAAATTATTTCAAAGTTTACAATGATTTTCTGGAATTAGCTCCTGGACAAAAATTACATTTTGAATTGGGAAGAGCCATCGTAGGTCAATGCGGAAATTTGATTTCAAAAGTTCTTTATGTGAAAAACGGAGTGAATGTTGATTTTCTTATCATAGATGGAGGAATGACCGAGCTGATGCGCCCCGCCTTATATCAAGCATTTCATTTGATTGAAAATATTTCTTCAACAGAAAAAGAATTGCATCATTATGACGTAGTGGGCCCGATTTGCGAGAGTAGTGATTGTTTTGGGAAAAGAATTTCATTACCTATTTCTAAGCGAGGAGATATTATTGCGATTCGCAGTGCTGGTGCTTATGGAGAAGTGATGGCTTCGAATTATAATTTGAGAGAGAAAGTAAATGCGGTTTATACCACTAGATAATTTTAAAATTATAATTAACTTTTGTATTTCTGTAAATCTAAAATTTAAATTATTATTTATTTTGACATGGGTTGTTCATAGTTTATATACTGGATTATATAGGCTTATCGTCTAAAGTAAATTTATTACTTCTTCACTTTATTAGATTTGAATAAATTATCTACATTTAAAACGTGAACAAGCTATTCGTCCTATTTTTTATTCTCCTTTTATTCTCCTGTAACAATGAAGAAAAAAAGCAAGAACAACAATTATCTGCTCCAAAAATTGTAGAAGCCAAAGGCTATGCAGTTCCAAAGGACAGCACGGCCGAACCTATTGTTATTACAATAGACGATAGCAAACTCAAAAAAATATTGGTGGGACAACCAAAGGTAGTTTCAACCAATTTGAATGTACATCTGGCAGGTAATCCTAAAGTAATTTCTTCAGGAAATCCTCAAATTATTACTCCTGGTACTCATACCTTTTCCTTACCCAAAGTAGTGCCCGCTCTCGACAGCCCATTTGTGGCTAAACATCCGAAATCCACACCTGCACTACCGTTTAGGATGAAAGATAATGCCACCTGTAATATTCAATACCTTGATGTTGATCAAGGCATGAATTCCTCCTACGTCTGGTCTATTTTAGAAGATAAAACTGGAAACCTTTGGTTCGGTACAGATGGCGGAGGCGTATCGAAATACGATGGTAAAACCTTTACGAATTATACCGAAAAGGAAGGCCTTAGTAGTAATTACGTTAGGTGTATCTTAGAAGATAAAAGCGGAAACCTTTGGTTCGGAACAGATGGTGGAGGCGTAACAAAATATGACGGGAAATCCTTTACGCATTATACCGACAAGGAAGGCTTGAGCAACAATACCGTCAGGTCAATGTTAGAAGATAAAAGCGGAAACCTTTGGTTTGGTACTAATGGCGGAGGCGTATCAAAATACAATGGAAATTGTGTTGATGACATTATTAACGGAACAAATTTGTATCGACACAATCAACAAGACCTAAAAAAAAATAAAAAAGAACTTGTTAAAACCTTTACGCATTATACCGAAAAGGAAGGCCTGAGTAGTAATCACGTCAGGTCAATGATAGAAGATAAAAGCGGAAACCTTTGGTTTGGTACTAATGGCGGAGGCGTATCAAAATACAATGGAAATAGTGTTGATGACATTATTAACGGAACAAATTTGTATAAACACAATCAACAAGACCTAAAAAAAAATAAAAAAGAACTTGTTAAAACCTTTACGCATTATACCGAAAAGGAAGGCTTAAGCAACAATACCGTCAGGTCAATGTTTGAAGATAAAAGCGGAAACCTTTGGTTCGGTACATATGGCGGAGGCGTGTGTAAATACGATGGGAATCGAGTGGAGGAAATTGAAGCCAAATTAAAAAGGGGAGAATCAATTTCCGATCGAGATCAACAA
>JBIPLT010000287.1:0-3639 GCA_044368255.1 Flavobacteriales bacterium | reverse complement strand
AGATATACCCAAAAATAAACTCAGCTTTAAAACAGGAAAACTAAAAATTGAGGATTTACTTTTGGGAGTTAGTGGATGGATTGGTATCGGAGATACTACCACCTGTGATTTAGGAATTAAAACAAATAAAGTAGAGTTAGCATCCATTTATAGAATCTTTCCAAAGAATTTTTCTGAACACCTCCAACATTACGATTCGAAAGGTGAAGTGAAAGTAGATGCTAGTATAAAGGGAGAAATTTCTACTACTGCCTCGCCAATTTTGAATGTTGATTTCTCTGTTATAGGTGGAAGTATGAAAGAAAAAAACTCGGGTGTAGTGTTAAAGAAATTACATTTCAAAGGACATTATACTAATTACAATGAAAATGAAACGGATGAAGTAATACTACCTGAATTATCCGGACAATTTTTAGATGGATCATTTAAAGCATCATTAGGAGTACGTAATTTCAAAGACCCAAAAATTAAATTAGATTTAAAAGGTGATTTTAATTTAGCTACACTTCATAAATTTTTACGTCCAAAAAATATTGAAGAAATGTCGGGAGAACTTAAAGCTTCTATACATATGCTCACTTCTATTGATGCAGAAAACCAAACTTTGGATTTAATTTCGGCTTCTGGAACCGCACGAGTGAAGAAAGGTAAAATTAACTCTAAATCACTTGCGCTAAATTTAACTGATTTGCAAGGGCTACTTGAAATAAAAAACATGGATGCTTCCATTGAAGGATTGTCGGGTAAAAAAGGTGAATCTGATTTTGAAATTAATGGAGTGATCAAAAATTTCATGCCTTATGCATTAAAGAAAAACCAACATATCAATATCGTTGCCAGTTTGGTTTCAGAAAATATTAGGCTAGAAGATTTTATTAGCACTGAACAAACGCATATAGAAAATCAATCAACGGGTTATTATACCTTTCCTGCTACCATCAATTTTAATTTAGATGCTTCCGTAGAAAAACTTACTTATGGCGCATTCACTGGAAAAAAAATAAAAGGCAATTTCAAATTGTTAGATAAATTTTTCACTGCTTCAAAACTAGAAGTTCGAATGGCAGGCGGAAAATGCAATGGAAAATTAACGGTTGACGGAACAAGTGATAAAGGGTTTTTAATTGAAACAAAACAACAAGTAGAAGAGGTAAACATTGACCAAGTATTTGCGCTCTTCGAAGATTTCGGGCAAAAAGAAATCACTTCTAAAAATATTTCCGGAAAATTAAATGCAGAAATAGATTTCTTTGGATTTATGGATCCTCAACTAAATCTTCATTCAGAAACGGTTACTTCAACCAGTAAATTAGAGCTGAAAAATGGAGCGTTAAATGATTTTCTTTTATTAACCGATGTAGTAAAATACATGCGTAATGTAAAATATTTGGTTGCCATCATTAAAAAGAAAAACCTTGACCGACTAGAAAAACAAGTGAAAAATATCAAATTTGAAACATTGAGCAATACGATTGAAATTCGCAACGAAGAAATATTGATTCCTAGCATGAAACTAGAATCAAATGTGATGGATTTGAATATCGCGGGTTCACATAAATTCAACAACGATATCGATTACCAATTAAATTTTAGATTGAAAGATTTAAAATTGGACTCAGAAGACCCAGAAGTAAAAGCGATGGACGATGGAAAAGGTTTTAGAGTGTTTTTACGTATTACAGGAAATGTGAATGACCCGCAATATGAATTTGATAAAAAAGCTTTCAAAAATAATATTAAGGAAAAATTGCAATCCGAGAAAAACGATGTAAAATCGATTTTAAAAGCTGAACTCGGAATTTTCAAGAAAGACAGTTTGCTTAAAAAACAGGAAACGCCTAAAGAAGAAGTTAAATTTCTCTATGAATGGGATGAGCAAAAGACAACGGAATCAACCGAAACCACTCCTGAAGAGAAAAAAGAGCAAGAAAGAAAGCGAACCAAAAAACAAAAAGAAAAAACTCTCGTTACGGATAAGAAGGAAGAAGTTAAATTTACCTTCGAAGAAGAATGAATCTCTATTCCAGAAAATATTGGTATAAAATCCTGCTCTTAACAGCGGCTCTCACCATTGTGGGATTATCCTTGTATTTCTCCAATAGAATGGTAGATGATGTGCGTAAAGATGAAAGGTTGCGTATTAAAGTTTGGTCGGAAGCGATAAAAAATACCGCTAACCAACTTTATGTGACCAATAAACTATTTGATAAGCTTCGCAACGAAGAGCGCAAGAAGATGAAAATTTGGGCGCGCGCTATTGAAGAATTAGGGTCTGATAACGGAAACTATTTATTTGCATTAGAAATCGTACAATTGAATACCAACATTCCAGTAATTCTAACCGATAAAGACGGAATTCCTTCATCTGCACAAAATATCGGTTTCAATTTAGATAGTATTAAAGTTCGTATGAAAAAAATGCGTCCAGATATGGAAGATATTTTCTACAAACTCGAATCTAAACGTATTTGGCAAGACACCTTGACAAAAATGTATACTCAATGGAAACAAACGCATCCACCTATTATCATCGTAGAGAAAAAAGAGCCTGTGAATTATGTTTACTTTATCGATTCGAAAATTATTGATGATTTACAAAAGAAAAAAGATTCACTCAGTTTTGCATTTCATACTGAATTAGTAAAAAATACGGCGCTCGTTCCCGTTATTTTTACAGATGCTACTCAAACGGAAGTAATCGAAACCAACATGGATTCGATGGAAGTTTTTATGCCCGGAAAATTATCTACCTTACTCGAAGATATGCGAGCGCATAATGAACCTATTCATATCAAATTAAATTCAACCGAGAGCGGATACATTTTTTATTACGAGTCGGCTGTATTGCAACAATTACGTTGGTTTCCTTATATACAGTTAGTCATTGTCACTGTTTTTCTATTGGTGGCTTACTTAATTTTTAGCACTTTTAGAAAAGCGGAACAAAATCAAGTTTGGGTAGGAATGGCCAAAGAAACTGCGCATCAATTAGGAACACCACTCTCCTCGCTGATGGCGTGGATGGAAATTTTAAAAGAAAGTGGAGTGAGTGAATCTACTATGGTAGAATTAAACAAAGATGTAGATCGACTTAAAATAATTACCGAACGCTTTTCAAAAATTGGTGCAGATGCTAAATTGCAATTAACGGAAGTAGGTCTAGCGGTTGAATATGTTCTTTCCTATTTACGTCCGCGAATTTCTAAAAAAGTTTCACTGGAAGTTCAAGACGAAGAAAAATTGAAAGCGATGATTAATGGTCCTCTTTTCGAGTGGGTAATTGAAAACATTGTGAAGAATGCTGTTGATGCGATGGAAGGTGAGGGAAATATTTCCTTCTTCATTCACAAAAAAGGAAAAAGAATTTTATTGGATATTACGGATACGGGAAAAGGAATCGCTCCAGGAAAATTTAAAACCATTTTTCAACCCGGATTTACTACCAAACAACGTGGTTGGGGATTAGGATTAACATTGGTAAAACGTATTGTAGAAAATTATCACCACGGAAGAATTTTTGTGTTGAAATCTGAAATGGAAAAGGGAACGACTTTTAGAGTGGAGTTGAGGAGAAAATAAATTACTCTTAGACCCCTTCCCCGCATTCGCTATACTTCCCCTTAGCAAGGGGAAGAGTTG
>JBIPLT010000032.1:0-16913 GCA_044368255.1 Flavobacteriales bacterium | reverse complement strand
TTGTAATAATTACAAAACTCTTCTAATCAAAAACTAAAATTAAGCGTGCTTGTCTTTACTCCTCCCCTTGATAAGGGGAGGTGGCGAGTCTTCGAGACGGAGGGGTCAAATGAGTATTTCTAATTTCGAAATTTCTATTTCGAAATTAGAAAACCATTGTCTACTTCTTCAAACCATATTTCTCCAAATACTTTTCATTCAAATCATCCTGAAAAGTTCGAAGTTCAACCGGTTCTCCATTGATAAAAGCATGGGTTACTTTATTCGATTTCATATCAAGAGCATCGCCGTTTGAAACAAAAAGCGTAGCGGATTTATTTTCTTCTAATGATCCATACATTTTGTCGATGCCTAAAATTTTTGCAGTGTTCAGTGTAATTGCGGCTAAAGCTTGTTCTTGAGTAATTCCATAACCCGCAGCTGTTCCTGCCATGAATGGAAGATTACGCGCATGTGAAGCTTCTTGGTTTCCTTCATTCTGGATGCAATATAAAACTCCGGCATCTTGCAAAAGTTTTGGTAATTTAAAAGACATGTCAATATCATCTTCTGTGCGCATTGGTAATTCATGAATTCCACGCAACATCACACTTACTTTATTTTCTTTGAGCATATCCGTAATCATCCAACTATCATAACCGCCAATGATGACCATTTTTTTCACTGCTAAATCTTTGCAAAGATTAATGGCATCCATCATTTCTTTTACATTGTCGGTATGCACATAAAGATTTTGATGGCCATTGAAAATTCCACGCATCGCTTCGTAACGCAAATCGGGCAAATCATATTTTTCAACTTCATTATACGCTTTAGCATCTTCTAAAAATTTACGAATAGATTTGGTTCTTTCTTTGTATTGATCATTCTTTGTAGGGTTAGCCGGTTCAGCCCACCAACCGTTTTGATTAAAATTACGAGGCCAATTTAAATGAATTCCATCATCTTCACTGATTACCGCATCTTCCCAATTCCACCCATTGGTCTTCATCACTGAAGAGCTACCAGAAATAGTTCCTCCACGCGGAGTAGATTGAACCAATAAAATTCCATTCGCTCTCACGGTTGGCAAAATTTTAGAATCTGTATTAAATGCAATTAATGATCTTACATTCGGATTAAATTCTCCAGCATCATCATAATCTAGTGTGGGTCGTGCTGCTTCTATCTCTACTAAACCAATAATAATATTTGGCGCAATGAAACCCGGATAAACATGCTTTCCTTTAATGTTGATAACGGTGTCGTACTTCTTTGGATCCACTGTCACCAATAAAGCATTCATTACTAAATTCAATTTCCCATCTTGAAAACCAATCAACGAATTATTGATTACTTCACCTGTGGCAAGGTGCGCGGTTCCATTCATCAAGAGATAGGATTTGTATTTTTTTTGTGCGCTACTCTGCAAAGTTGTGAAGAGTAATAAAGTCGCTAGTACTAATTTCATAATTTATTATTTTTTGCCACTAATTACACGAATTTAATACCAACCCAATTCGTGAAAATTCGTGTAATTAGTGGCTATTTCTTAATCTTCGTATTCATCCTCCATCGTATCACAATGATAATTCCTCCTCTGTCTGCCACCACCCTTTTGAGTGGGCTCACCATTCTTTTTAGCTTCTATCATTTTTTTTATCAAGCGAGATCTTTCTTCTTGAACCGTTTCTCTCGTTATATTTTCCTTTTCACGATCGTAATAACAAATTCCATCTACAAAAGTTTTTTCTACTTTAGCATAAACAGAAAGTGGATTCTCGTTCCATAAAACCACATCAGCATCTTTATCTTTTTTAATACTTCCCATATTTTTATCGAGGTGCAACATTTTTGCTGGATTCAAGGTCACTAATTTCCATGCTTCTTCTTCGGTAAGCCCACCATACTTGATGGATTTAGCTGCTTCTTGATTTAATCTTCTTGCCATCTCTGCATCATCCGAATTAATTGCAGTATTCACTCCCATTCTTGTTAAAATTGCAGCATTGAAAGGAATGGCTTCCATCACTTCGAATTTATAAGCCCACCAGTCGGAGAAAGAACTTGCATTCACTCCATGTGCTTTCATCTTATCAGCTACTTTATATCCTTCGAGAATATGCGTGAATGTATTTATTTTGAAACCCATACTATCGGCAACATGCATCAACATATTGATTTCTGATTGCACATAACTATGACAAGTGATAAATCTTTTTCCTTGCAAAATCTCCAATAGAATTTCACATTCCAAATCTTTTCGAGGTTTATCGGGAACTATTTTGTTTTTTGATTTAGAATCTAAGGCTGATTGGTAATTTTTCCATTCTTTTTCATAGGCACGAGCACGATAAAATGCGTCGTAAAAGGATTGCTCCACTCCCATTCTGGTTTGAGGAAAACGATAATTATTATTTTCTCCCCAATTGGATTGCTTTACGTTTTCTCCCAATGCACATTTAATGAATCCATCGGCTCCTGCAATTTTCATTTCTTCTGCTGATTTTCCCCAACGAAGTTTTATTAAGGCCGATTGTCCACCAATAGGATTCGCACTTCCATGTAATAATTGTGCTGCGGTAACTCCACCGGCCAGCTGACGATAAATATTAATATCGTCTGGATTCACTACATCCGCAATACTTACTTCTGCAGAGATCGCTTGTCCGCCTTCATTCACACCGCCACTAATGGCAATGTGTGAATGTTCGTCAATAATTCCCGCTGTTAAATGTTTGTTGGCGCCATCAATCACCCAAGTAGATTTATCCACCACATCTAAAATTTTACCAATAGAAACAATTTTCCCATCGCGTAACAATACGTCCGTATTTTTTAAAACTCCATCGGTTTCATTGGTCCAAACAGTGGTATTTTTTATTAAAACTTGTTTAGGTGAATCGAGTGAATCATAACCATAAGGCAAATTAGGATACCAAATTTCTCCGAGAATAATGGAGTCTTTCTTTGTTTCTTTCTTTTCTTCCTCAACGAATTTTTTATTTCGAATAGCGCTCCATTTCACCCAAGTTCCATCTGGCAATTGTCCGTTTCCGTCCCAAGAACCACTGTCAAAATTGATATTTCCTGCCAAACGAATAATGCCATCATAATTTGCATCTTTAATTGAAAAACTGAGTGCAATATTTTTATTTTGCGTTGAAATGGTAACGGAATGTTTTAAAGTATCCACGGGAATGACTGCTTTGATTTGCTCTTTTTTTCCGGTGATATTAAGTGGATAAAAATGATTTTCGATATTAATATTATAGTCACCACGGATATCGATTGCTTCATGATCGGCAAGAACAAATTTTTCTCCTTGAATCCAGTTTTGATAAATAGTGGCTTCTGTTGTAAAAATATTATCAGAAGTGATAATGAAATTGGCTAATAATCCTTTTTCTAATCTTCCAATTTCATCCTGCATTCCCAAAATCTGCGCGGGAATAATAGTAAGTGATTTCAGGGCCGTAGATTCTGTCATTCCATATTTTATGGCTTTACGAAGATTTGGTAAAAAACTTTTTCTCTCTTTTAAGTCGGCAGATGTAATGGCGAATTCTATTTTGTTTTTTTCTAAATAATAGGCATTAGCAGGAGCGAGTTCCCAGTGTTTCATTTCTTGTAAAGAAATATTTAATGCATCATAAACATCTTCTACGTCAAAAGCATCTGGAAAATTTAAAGGAATAATTAATTTCCCTTGAGTTTTTACGATATCCGTTACTCTTTGATAATCGTTTCCATTTGTTTTAAAAACATATTGAACTTTAAATTCATCACCGATTTTATCGGCACGAGAAATAGCGAATTTGTCTCCTGCATCAAAGATTTGAGGAAGTGTTTGCCATTTATCAAATGCTTCTAGTGAAAGATTTTTTTCTTCGTGCTTTTTCAATCCTTTATACCAATCCAAATCATAATACGTTTGTTTGATCAAAGCAATAATTCCCATTTGAGAAGATGGATACGATTGTTGAGAATTTCCCTTTCGAAAAGATAATTGTGAAGCGGCATCAGATTTCAATAAGGATTGGGTTTCGTCTTTTTCTGCCAATGAAACAAGGGCAGATGTTCCTCTAATAATTCCATCCTGCGAATGAGAAAGAACAACACCGAAACCTTGAGAGCGATAATCAGCAGCCGTTTTAGCATCTATTTTAAAATTTTCGGCAGCACGTGTTTCGGGATGAATAGTTTCATTCCATGAAAAGGGTCCTGCCTTAGTAGATTTATCATTTTCTCCTCCTTGATAAGGTGATTTTGGCGTTTCTGAAATTCCATAATTCGAATACAAATCGATAAACGAAGGATAAATATGTTTTCCTTTCATATCCATTACCACCGAACCTTTTTCGGGTTTAATTCCCTCAATAACTTTCTCAATGCGATCGCCTTTGATGACTAAAGTTCCATTGGAAATTACCCGTTCATGATCTACATGAATTGTTGCACCTGTAATGGAATAGGTTTTTTCATGTGTTTCCTTTACGCCATTGTCGGGAAAAGTGACTTGCGCATAAGAAATTCCTGAGAGGAGGGATAGATAAATTAAAATTGATTTTTTCATACCCAACAAAAATAGAATTTTATTAGGGAAATGAAAGCTAAGAATTATAAAAGGATTGAACGGTTCATCTAAACAAACGACTGCATATCGCATAATTTACGATAAACGCCATTAGCTGCGTATAAATCAGTATGATTTCCGCGCTCCACAATTTCCCCTTTTTGTAATACTAATATTTCATCGGCATGCTGGATGGTGGATAAACGGTGAGCCACTACCAAAGTGGTTCTATTTTTCATTAAAGAACTCAATGAATCTTGCACCAATTTTTCTGATTCCGTATCCAAAGCAGAAGTAGCTTCATCCAAAATTAAAACAGGCGGGTTTTTATACACTGCACGGGCAATACAAACGCGTTGACGTTGACCACCCGATAATTTCATTCCACGCTCTCCGATATTCTGCAAATACCCGTTTTCTAAATTAGAAATGAACTCATGCGCATTGGCAATTTTGGCGGCTTCTTCCACTCTTTTTAAATCCGGATTAGAATCACCTAAGGCGATATTTCCTGCAATTGTATCATTAAATAAAATGGATTCTTGAGAAACAATTCCCATGAAGGAGCGAATATCTTTTGCTTTCAATTTCTTCAATGAAACCCCATCCAATAAAACATCACCTGAAGTAGTGTCGTAAAATCTTGGAACTAAATCAGCGATGGTTGATTTTCCCGAACCAGATTGTCCAACGAGAGCCACTGTTTTTCCTTTTGGAATGGTGAATGAAATATTTTTTAAAACATCTTCGGTTTCATAGCGGAAAGTAACATTTTCAAAACGAATTTCTGAATTGAATTGTGTGACCGGTAATGCATCTTTTTGTTCCAAAATTGCATTATGCGTATTCAGAATTTCATCCACACGATCTTTTGCTGCTAATCCTTTGTTGATATTGGAATGTGCGGTGGCAATTCCTTGAACAGGACGAATCAATTGAGAAAAAACGATGATGAATCCGATAAAAGCTTCTCCATTCAAATCATCCGCATCACCTCCTAAAATCAAATTTCCACCAAACCAAACCAGCGTAATTAAAACTGCAGAACCTAAAAATTCACTCATAGGCCCAGATAAATCACGCTTACGAAACATCCGAATGCTTATATTGTTATACTCTGAATTTGTTTTTTCGAAATTCTTTTTAGATTGTTCTTCTGCATTGAAAGCTTTTAAAATTCTCAATCCGCCAATCATTTCATCAATTGCCGCTACCACTTCACCCATTTTTGATTGCCCCTTGGCAGAAGTTCGTTTCAAACTCTTGCCTACTCTACCAATAATTAAAGCCGAAATGGGCATTAGAACCAATGAAAACAGCGTTAAACTCGGACTAATAACCAACATGGACAACAAGAAAATAGTGATGGTAAAAGGCTCGCGGAAAATCAATTCGAGTGAACTCATGACGGATACTTCAATTTCCGTTACATCATTGGTTAAACGAGAAATCAAATCACCTTTTCGCTCATTGGTAAAATAACCCACTGGAAGACTAATTAATTTGCCATAAAGTTGTTTTCTAAGATTCATCACCACACCGTTTCGAATAACAGCCAAATAATACATGGCCATATAACGGGTTAGATTTTTTAAAAAGAATAAAACCAAAATAAAAAGGCAGAAATAAAGAAGGCCGTTTCCTTTTCCGTTGGAAAAAAGATAATCGTCCATCAAATAATTGCTATACGAACCGATATAATCTTTGTAGCCGTCTAACCAACCTTCAGAGGTATCTAAAATAGGTTTAACTGGCACAACTGGCTTCACATTATCCTGAAATAAAAGTTTAAGGAAAGGAATGAAAAGCAATAAAGTAAGAAGATTAAATATAGCTGATAGGATATTAAAAACAATGTTCAGAAAGGAGTAAAATCCAAATCCACGGGCATAGTTCAATACAATTCTAAAGCTTTTCATGAAGGGGCAAAGTTAGGGATTTTTAAAAGCAAAAGATCTAAAGTTTAAGGTTCAACGTTTAAAGCTCGTTGCTAAAAGTGGTTAGTTGGACTAACTTTAAATCTTAAACCGCTAACTTTATTCAAACTAATCTTACCTTTGTAGCCATATGTCAACTATTCGACAAAATAAAGTATCCGCCTTAATACAAAAAGAACTTGGAAATTTCTTCCAACGTGAGTCTGCTGTTTATTTTGGAGGATCAATGATAACGGTAACTCAAGTAAGGATGTCGCCAGATTTGGGAGTAGCCAAAGTTTATCTAAGCATTTTCACTAAATTAGATAAAAAGGAAGTACTTCAGTTTATTGTATCACAAGCACGTGAAATTCGCTTTAAATTGGGAAAAGAAGTAGGTAAACAACTAAGAATTGTTCCTGAAATAATCTTTTACCCAGATGACTCCATAGATTACGCAGAATCCATCGATAAATTGCTTAAAAAACCCTAATGTACGTTCATCCTCTGAAGGATCTTTTGGGAAGATGTTTCAATCGCTCTCCTGAGATGCGAAAAACATTTTACACGTTACTGGATATTTTTTTATTACGCTCCTGGCATGTTCATCGAGAACTAAAAAAATGGAAAAAAACAGCGTCAAAACAGGCTCATGTTTTGGAAGCCGGTTCAGGCTTCGGGCAAAATATTCATTTTATGTCAAGAATTGGAAAAACATGGAATATTGTTGGATTAGATATAAATGGGGAACAAGTTTCGGATTGTAATAAGTTTTATCATGAAGAAGAAAAACATCATGTCATTTTCAGAACTGGCGATGTAAAATTTTTGAATGAAAAAGATGCTTTTGATTTAATTCTTACTGTGGATCTAATGGAACATATCGAGGATGACCAACAAACATTTAATAATTTTTACACTGCGCTACGAACTGGAGGAACCTTGTTTTTTACTACTCCAATCGACAAAACGGTTACTTATTATGAGCCCAACAAAAGATATCGTAACGGTTATGAATTTCATGAATTAAAAGATAAATTAAAATTAGCCGGATTTCATCATGTAAAAATGCATTATTCGTATTCCTTAACAGGAAGAATTTCGCAACATTTATGTTTGAAATGGCCGTTGTATTTGACTAAATTTTCAAGATTTTTTGTTTTCTTATTGATTCCTTATTTTATTGCAATACTGCCTTTCGTTTTAATTCTAAACTATATCGATACCTATAAACCGCATCGTTCAGGTCACGGAATGATTGTGAAAGCAACGAAGTGAGAACGAGAAACAGAGCGTGAGCGAAAAAAAATCATTTACCCTTTTTTTCTTGGAATATGTTTTCTTATCTCGAATAAGATTTTTTCATATTCCATTTTCCCATTCAACTCCTCTGAAAAAACATCTAACAATCTATTTTTTTCTAAGTGTAAATAAACTGCGCTTTTGTTTTCTTCTGCTGAAGTAACTTTATTCCAGGGAATCTCATTCTTGATTTTTTGCGATTGATAAACGATGGATTTGGGGGTGAATTTTACTATGTATTTTCCTTCAGTAACTAAAGGAGATTTTTGAATGTTTTGCAAAAATTTCTTCAACATAAATTTCGCTCCTACGAAAACGCGAGTGAAAATATAAATCAAAATAAAAAGAAAACCAATGCCGATAAAAATCACTGTTCGATTTTGGTCATACCATCCAAAAAAAAACAAAAAAGAAGATATAATTACCAATAACAAATACCATTTACTAAGAATTACTTTATCTCTTTGAAATTGAAAATATTTTTTATATTCGGATTGAATAATCTGGGGTTGATACTTTATTTCGAAGGTTAAACTCATGGTAAATTTTTTAAGGTAAATAAATCTTCTTCGGTATCGATGTCGCGCAAAGTGGTGAGTGTTTCAAATGAAATATCAGCATTCTTTATTTTAGCAAGAGTCAAATCAAATACTTTTGATGTACTCCATTCAATTTGATTAAAAATTTCTGGATAAAATTGATTCATGCCTAATAAATAATATCCCCCATCTAAAGCAGGGCCAATAACCACCGAATTATTATTCAATTTTTCAAATGATTCCTCAATAATTTCCTTGGTCAACTCGGCACAATCAGTGCCGATAATAACCACATTGCTTCCACCTTCATCAAAACATTTTTTAAAGGCATTTTTCATTTTATCTCCTAAATCACTTCCTTCTTGAAAATGCTTTTTTGAAAATGGATATTCAAAAATAATTTGATCACTAAAAAAAAGATTTACTTCAACCTTTAAAGATTTTGCAAGATTTAAGGTGTATTCAATCAATTTTAAATAAACTTCTAATGCCTTGTCATCACCAATCGTTGCAGCCAATCGTGTTTTTACTTTCCCCTTAACTGGATTTTTAATGAAAATAATCAGTTTATTCATTTTAGAAATTCTGTTTAAGATACAAATATCCGCTTTATTTTTACATTTATGGAGAAGCTCGATATTATAAATACCGTTATTGTTTTTAGGATATAGGAAATGAAAATATTATTGGTAAAAAAGAAAATTACTATATTGACTTCACCAGAATCGGAATTAATTTTTTATAGCGAGTGATTCCTAAATTTTATACCGGAATGAGATAATGGTTAAAGAATCCTATAGCAGAAAGTAAAGCCACATCAGTTTTTGTTTTAAATGGAAATCATTCGGGATATCCGAAAGCATTTACCTCATCGCCTAGGTGGGTATTTCTGTTTGATTCGCGTGATCATTTAATTTTTTCCACTAAAGGTTGGTTCTCGAAATTTTCGATACAAAAATATTCGAAATTGACGAGAAGTAATTTTAATTTTTCTTTACGTTTAACAAGGCTTATTAATAAAAAAAGGAGCTTATTGCTAATCTCCTTTTAAAATTCATTGCCATCTTAATTCTTTATTAACTTCTGGATACTTCGTTGTTCTCCCGCTTGAATCATCACATGATACAATCCACGAGCATAATTAGATAAACTCAATGGTAAAGTTGTTGTGTGATCAGCTACCTCAACCGTAAAAATAATTTGACCTAGTGAATTATAAATGGAAACAATACTCTTTTCACTTCGATTTTCCGGTAAAGTTATGGTGAATTCACCAGTAGTTGGATTAGGAACGATTTCGAGCGCAAATGCCGATTCTTCCTCTGAAATTCCTACTGAAATATCCCCTATAACAATATCGAATTTACAAATCTCCACATTGATTATTGAAGTGTCGGAATTTGTACATCCGTTTCCATCAGTAAATGAGTAAATGATATCATGATTTCCTACGCCAGCAGTATTCGCATTAAAATTTGTGCCAGTAACTCCCGTTCCAGTATATATTCCTCCACTTGGATTACCCACTGTCAAAGGAACAATTTGAATTCTACAAACAGTATCGGTTGCAAATTCTTGTGCATACGCAACAGTTGGTAGTGAATTTACAGTCACTGTAATTTGTGTTGTATTCTGACAAGAATTTCCATCTGTGCCCATTACTGTATAGGTCAATGTTCCTCCAGGGAAAAATGAAACATTATCAACTACGTTATTATCCCAAGTATAAGATGTTGCTCCGCCTCCAATTAATCGCACATCTTCTCCTTGGCAAATTGGATTAGCAGATGCAGTAGCTGTAACAACTGGCAGCGAATGGAACATTACGGTTACTTGATCTGTATTCTGGCAATTATTTCCGTCTGTTCCGATTACTGTATAGGTATTGGTTGCCGTTGGCGCAAAAGCAAGACCGTTGGTTACTGAATTATCCCAAGAATAAGAAACTGCTCCTCCACCCGATAGAGTTACAGAATTCCCAGGACAAACTCCACTGGATGTGGTGTTCGCAACAACAATTGGCAATGCATTAACTGTAACAGATATTTGATCTGTATCGATACAACCATTTGAAGCTGTTCCTGTAACTGTATAAGTAAGTGTTCCGGTAGGAATAAATGAAGTTCCATTTATTACACTATTATTCCAAGTATAGGTAGATGCTCCACCACCAGTTAAGGTTAAACTATTACCCGCACAAACAGAAGGAGAACTTGCATTGGCTATTACTGTTGGTGTGGTATTAATAACTACAGATGTTGTAGTTGAGGCAGTACATCCATTATTTAACGTTACTGTATATGTTCCAGCCATTGCAGATGATGCATTCGTAATAGAAGGTGATTGAACGTTCGATGTAAATCCATTAGGACCACTCCAAGAATAATTAGCGCCCGTTACGGTTGTTGTTGTAAGATTAATCGTATTTCCCGCACAAACCGGTGTATTAGACGAGGCAGTGATTACTGGTGCATTATTGATAGCTACATTAACAGTAGATGTTGTAGAACATCCTCCGGAAGTTACAGTCACGGTATAAGCGCCACTCATTGCAGTGGTGGTTCCAGTACGGGAAGCATTTCTAGTTGATGCAGTATATCCTGCTGGGCCACTCCATGCATAAGCAGCACCTGTAACTGCTGGAGTAGTTAATGTTAAAGTGGTTCCTGCACAAATTGGCGAATTACTACTTGCGGTTGCAGTTGGTGAAGCGTTTACTGTTACTGTAGTACTAGAAGTTGCTGTACATCCATTATTCACAGTTACTGTATACGTTCCAGTCATTGCTGTTGTTGAACTTGTGATGGAAGGAGCTTGTACTGTAGAAGTAAATCCTCCTGGTCCTGTCCATGCATAAGTTGCTCCTATAACATTTGAAGTATTAAGTAGAATTGTGTTTCCAGAGCAAACAGGAGAATTACTTGTTGCACTTGCAGTAGGTAAATTATTTACGGTAACAGTAGTTGACGAAGTAGCTGTACAGCCCGAAGAGGTTACAGTGACTGTATACGATCCTCCCATTGCCGCGGTAACACTTGGACGAGTTGGATTTTGCGCTGTTGAAGTATATCCTCCAGGACCTGTCCATGCATAGGTTGCTCCTGCCACTGTTGGTGTAGACAAATTCAATGTTTGACCCACACATAATGGAGAATTGCTAGATGCTGTTGCTATTGGTGCTGAATTAATTGTTACAACAACGCTTGAAGTAGCAACACATCCATTGGCAGTTACTGTAACAGTATATGTACCACTCATTGCAGATGTAGAACTTGGTCTCGTTGGATTTTGCAAAGTAGAAGTATATCCTGAAGGCCCAGTCCATGCATAAGTTGCTCCTGTTACTGTATTAGAAGTTAAATTCAATGTAGCTCCTACACATATTGGAGAATTACTTCCTGTTGTTGCTATTGGTGCTGCATTCACGGTAACATTAACGGATGAGGTAGCTGTGCAACTTCCCAATGTAACGGTTACAGAATAAGAACCACTCATCGCAGTTGTAGAAGAGGCAATGGTTGGATTTTGCAATGAAGAAGTATATCCACCAGGGCCAGTCCAAGAATAAGTTGCGCCTGTAATGGTTGTGGTAGTTAAATTAATTGTATTACCAGAACATATTGGTGAATTACTTCCTGCGCTTGCTGTAGGGGCATTACCAATAACCACCGTAACAGATGAAGTTGCTGTACAACCATTGGCTGTAACCGTAACCGTATAAGATCCTGCCATTACCGTGGTAACATTTGTTCGAGTAGGATTTTGTAAAGTAGAGGTATATCCTCCAGGTCCAGACCAAGCATATGTTGCTCCTGTAACTGTAGGTGTGGTTAAATTTAATGTTTGACCTGCACAGAGTGGAGAATTACTTCCTGCTGTTGCTGTTGGAATCCCATTAACTACTATGTATCCTGTTTTTGTCATCGTATTACTTCCCGAAGCATTTGTTGCCGTTAATGCAACCGCATAGGTTCCAGCAGTTGAATAAGTAACCGTTGGATTTGTCGCTGTAGAAGTTGCAGGTGTTCCACCAGTAAATGTCCAAGCATAACTTGTCGGACTTCCAGTGGAGAGATTGTTAAATGTTACTGTTTGTCCAGCACAAAGTGAAGTAGGTGTTCCGCTAAAATCTGCTACTGGTGCGGTTGGAGATGAAACTCCTGTAATATTTATATTATCTAAGTAAATGTTATTTCCATAGCGTCCTCTGTTTTGAAAAACCACCAAAACATTTGGATTTCCAACATATGGAGTCAAGTTCACGGATTCTGTTCTCCATTGTGTAGCAGTAGGAGTAAAAGCAGTGGTTAAATCAGCTCGTGTAGATAAAGTTGTTCCTCCTTTTAGATAAACTTGAGTAAATGTTTGTCCGCAGTTCGTTGAAACTAAAACTGCCAATGAATCACTATAAGTTGCGTTGTATCTAGCATAGGCAACGTCAAAAGTCATTGTCGCTGAAGAATACCCAGAAAAATCATATTTAGGTGTTTCCAATCTATCTCTAGCTCCAGCTTCATCAATGGCATAATTATCAAACCAAGCACAAGCCGTACTTGTTCCAAATCCACCTGTTGCAGTAGTTCTAGCCCATGTTCCATTTGCATTAATATCTACCAGTCCCCATCCTGTTGGAGGAAAAGTTGCAAGTTGAAATCCTTCTACCAGAGGTAAAGCAATTGGACTTGAAACGGTGATATAAGATGTTTTTGTTTCAGTATCAGAACCATTTGCGTTAGTTGCAATTAGTGTTACAGTATATACTCCAGGTGTGTTAAAAACAATAGATGGGTTTTGTGCTGTTGAAGTATTAGGTGTTCCTCCACCACCAAATGTCCAGCTCCATGATGTAGGGGTGTAAGATGAAAGGTCGGTGAAGACTACTGTAGAGCCTGGACAAACATTGGTATTGTTCGCTGTAAAATTTGCAATAGGTGCATTTGTTCCTGGAGAATATAAGTCAGATTCCCATGTTCCTCTACCATAAGTGGCGGCACGAATTTTTCCAGTTGCATTATAAATTTCAAGATCTCGAACAATTACATTCGGTAATCCTATTAAATAAGGTTGCCATGATGCAAAAGAATTATCTCTATAATAAACTCCAACATCTGTTCCGATATACACTCCATTGGTAGATCCTGTTTGATAAACGATACAATTCACTGGTAAATTTGGTAATCCTGTTGAATAGTTTGTCCAAGAAGTTCCACCATTTGTGCTCATGAAAACTTTATTCCCTGTGGAGTAGCCAGAAAAAGTTACATATACTCTATTGGGGTCGGTGGGAGAAATTTCTACGTATGTTATTGCTGCGCTTGCAATAGGTAATGTTCCTGTAACGTTAGTCCAGGCTGCTCCGCCATTGGTAGTTTTAAAAACTGCATTCGATTTTACCGCATAAATGATTTGTGTATTCGAAGGGGCCACATCAAATTCAACTAAAGATCCTGTTCCGGTAAGTGTTCCAATTTGTGTCCAAGAAGTTCCTTGATTGGTAGATCTAAACATATTTTGATAACCACAATACAAGGTGTTTGCTACCACTGGATCTTGATGAAATGGAGCTTCCCAAGCTGCCGTACCCGTTAATCCCGTAATTATATTTGTCCAGGTTCCTCCTCCATTGGTGGATCGTTGAAAATCACCGTAAACGTAACTAGCATAAATCACATTATTATTTGTTCTATCAATAAAACATTGCATACCGTCTCCGCCATAAATTTCAGTCCATGTGGTTCCGTTCATCAAATTCGTTCCGTTATCTTGATGTCCTGTTACTAGTCTTGTTGCGTTTGATGCTGATAATCCTAATTCATATTGTTGCGCTATTGACATATTTGCGCTTATATCAGTCCATGCTGTTCCGCTATTCGTTGTTCTAAAAACTCCTCCATCATTACCCGAATAATAAGTGGTTCCATTTCCTGGTAAAAAAACTAAATCATGAATATCTGCGTGAACATAAGGAGCTCCTGAACCTGTCCAGTGTCCATTGATGGTCCAGTTGGTTCCGCCATTGGTAGAACGCCAAATATTTATCCCTCCCACAATAACAACATCTGCATTTGTTGGTGAAGCGGCAATTGCTAAATCATACCATCCTTGTCCACCTGCATCGCCACCGTTAGAGTTCCAACCTAAAAGATTTGGAGTAGTAGCACGAGTGGTGAAAGTGGTTCCGTTATTGGTAGATCGATAAACGCCAGTTAATCCGTTATTCGTATTATTTGCAGCAAGAAGATAGACATAAGCTGAGTTAGCAGCTGTGGTGGCTATAGCAATTCTACCTGCACCAGTTGGAACACCACTGGTAATTTGAGCAAACGTATTTCCACTATCTGTTGATTTCCAAAATGTAGTTCCTGAAGCATAAATAGTAGCTGGAGCTGTAGGCATAAATTCCATGTCTTTGAAATTTCCCGTTTGTTCCTGCGTCCAACTGGTTCCTCCGTCTGTACTACGATAAATTCCGTTGCTGGTAGCCGCTAAAACGATTTGTGTGTTGGATGGATTTACTAATAATCTACTGATTGTTCTTCCTTGTGTGATTGTCCAAGTCAATCCAGTTGTATTCCAAGTTCCACCACCATCCGTTGATTTTAAAACACCGATGGAATAAGTATCACCGGCATCGCCATCGCCAGTTGCTAAATACATCACTTGGGTATTGGTAGGATCTATCGCTATATCTGTACATCCAATAACACTTAATTGGTCTGTATTTGTAGACCATGAAGTTCCTCCATTGGTGGTAATCCAAAGTCCTCCTGCGGGAGAGCCTGCATATAAAATATTCGAATTAGTGGGGTGAATTCTCACGAAGTTGATTCTTCCTGCGCCTCCACCAGCGGGAGCACCATTAGGGCCAAGTAATGTCCAATTGGCAGCACGAGATCCTGACGATTCAAAGACTTCTGGATTTAATTGTTTATATGCTAGAAATTCATCCTTTGCACGATTAGCTTGTTTAACATCTCCCTTTGGAAAAACACGAGGAGCCATCAGATCTTGCCATCTACGAAAAGGCTTATAGCCTTTGCCTTTCTCGATCGTTCTTGTGGACCAATAATCTTCGAATTCGTTAACCGTTTCGTAGAAATTTGCGTCCGGATCTTTCATCATTTCTACCCACGTTTGTGAATAGGAGTTGTTAAAACTGAATAATGAAATAGAGAATAAAAATAAACTGAGTAAATGCTTTCTCATAACTTCTTGGCTTGTTTTTGCAGGCGAAATATAGAAAATTTATCGATTTACATCAAGAAACACAACCCCTCAAACACTAGAAAATACTACTATTTTCGACTAAATAACACTTTTCGCTGATAAAAAAATCCTATTTAATTCTCATATTTGTAAAAAAAGTGCACCATGGCAGATGAAAAAATTAATGCAGAAAACGCACCCAAACCAATGGGATTATATCCACACGCAAGACGTGTAGGAAATTTATTATTTCTATCGGGAGTTGGGCCTCGGGTAGCAGGTTCTGGAAGTGAAGAAGCAAATATTCCAGGATTAAAATATGATAAAAATGGCAACTATGAAACATTCGATTTCGAAGCTCAGTGCCGTTCTGTTTTTGATAATGTGAAATCTATTTTAGAAGCTAGCGGCTCCAAGTTTGAAAACTTAGTGGATGTGACCACTTTCCTAACCGATATGAAACGTGATTTCAAAACGTACAATCGTATTTATGCCGAATATTTTAAAGAGGCACAACCCTGTAGAACTACGGTTGAGGTGAATGCACTTCCTTCACCGATTTGTATAGAACTTAAATGTATTGCTACAATAGATTGATTTAAAATTATCCGAATGCGCAATCATTGGTTTTACAATCAAACTGGTAATCTTCTTCGATGCCCTTTTCAATTTCTTTGATTTGCGAACGAATTCCATCGCTTTCTTTCTCTGTTAATTTTACTTTTTTCAAGATAGATTTTAGTTCTGACAAGACTTTTTCAAGAACTGTCTAGTATTTGTCATCACTAGTTTTCTCCTTCCTTCCAAACATGCTATCGACTTTTTTACTTTCTCCGCAAAAAAAATAAGAGTAGAAAAAATTAAAATATAACTACTCATTTTCATTGGTTGGTCATTTTTGATGCAGGGTAAATAACCCTGCTCGCTTGTTGCTATTTGTGATTGAATTTTTAAAATTAAATCTCATTTGCTTCCTTTCTGTAGTAAAAACAAACACAAATTTTACTAAATTCGCGCCTCTTAAGAATTTAGAATATGAGTAAATATCCCGAGTATAAGTCGCTAGACCTGACGAACATCGCTGAAGAAATACTTCAGAAATGGGATCAGGAAAACACCTTTGAGAACAGTGTTTCTTCTCGTGAAGGCAGAAAACCGTATGTGTTTTTTGAAGGGCCTCCGAGCGCCAATGGAATGCCTGGAATTCATCACGTGATGGCACGTAGCATTAAAGATATATTTTGTCGCTACAAAACATTAAAAGGCTTTCAGGTAAAACGAAAAGCAGGTTGGGATACTCATGGTTTACCTATTGAGTTGGGCGTAGAAAAAGAATTAGGCATTACGAAAGAAGATATTGGAAAAAAGATTTCTATTGAGGATTATAATGCTGCT
>JBIPLT010000021.1:0-20577 GCA_044368255.1 Flavobacteriales bacterium | reverse complement strand
AGCCATTGCAGCACCTTTCAATTCGAAACCAAAAGCTTTGGCTTTTGTAATTGCTTGACGCAATGCATCCACTCTAGAAGTTTGCCCGGTTCCACTGGCAATTAGTGTGTTATCCTTTGAAATTACAATTGTATTAGATTTTGTATGCTTCACCAAAACATTAGCAAATTCAAGATCTGAAAGTTCTTGAGAAGATGGAGATTTTTTGGTAACCGTTTTAAAATCTTCCTTTTTATCCGCAATAGAATCTTTTTTCTGCCATAAAACTCCATTAAGGGCAGATCTCAATTGAAAGGCGGGCAACTCAACTGGTTTTTGAATAAGAATAATTCTATTCTTCTTTCCTTTAAGTAAAGTCAATGCTTCTGAGTTATAACCTGGGGCGATAAGAACTTCGCAAAATAATTTATCCATTTCTTGAGCGGTTTGAAGATCGATGACCTTGTTTGTGATAAGAATTCCGCCAAATGCAGAAACGGGATCACAAGCAAGCGCAGATTTCCATGCTTCAAAAAGTGTTTCTCGAATAGCCACTCCACAAGCGTTATTATGCTTCAAAATAGCAAAAACCGCTTTATCCTTCGGGAAATCAGCTATAAGATTGACAGCTGCATCAACATCTAATAAATTATTATAAGATAATTCTTTTCCATTCAACTGATCGAAAAGTTGGTTGAGTTGTCCATAAAAAACGCCTTCCTGATGTGGATTTTCACCATAACGAAGAGGATTTTTACCCGCAATATTTACACTTAGCACATTTTTCTCTTTATCAAAATAATCAAAAATCATTCTATCGTAAGATGAAGTAACATGAAAAGCTTTAGCAGCATGATCACGTCTTTGCTCTATCGAGGTTGTTCCTTCGCCCTCTTCTAAAACGGATGCTAAAGGTGCATAATCAGACTTATCGCAGATGATTAGTGTATCTTTAAAATTCTTTGCTGCGGCTCTAATTAATGAAACGCCCCCAATATCAATTTTCTCAATAATATCTTCTTCGTTGGTAGTAGATTTAACCGTTTCTTCAAACGGGTAAAGGTCAACAACAACTAAATCAAGAAGTGGAATTTCATATTCGGCAATTTCAGCTAAATCCGATTCATTATTTCTTCGAGCAAGAATTCCTCCGAAAACTTTTGGATGTAACGTTTTTACTCTTCCGCCTAAGATAGAAGGATAAGACGTTAAATCTTCGACAGCCATCACTGGAATTCCTAAATCCTCTATAAATTTTTGAGTACCTCCAGTTGAGTAAATGGTTACATCCATTTCATGTAGTCTTCGTACAAGAATTTCTAAACCATCTTTATAAAAAACGGATATAAGGGCGCTATTGATTTTTTTGATTCCAGGCATGGTTATAAAATTTAAGTTGCGAAAGTAAAAATACCTTGAATGGCCGAATGATTTTGGAACATGAATTTATCAACCAAACTAAGCATTTAATTAACCATTTAGTTGTAAAACGTCAATAACTAATTATTTCAATCCACTTATGAACAAGATTAAAATTCTACTTGCTACTCTACCAATTAGCATTAACTTCGCAAGCGGTAAAAAATAAGAACTATTTAATACAATGGAAGCAACCACTAAAAAGCAGGAATGGAGAGTTTCGCACATGGCCGAAAACCTTATTGGATCGGAAATCATCAAATTGGCAGGCGAGATCAGAGAGAAAATAAATCAGGGAGAAAATATTTACAATTTTACCATCGGAGATTTTAATCCTAAAATTTTTCCCATTCCAGCTGAATACAAACAAGCGATTTTATCTTGTTATGAACAAGATGAAACCAATTATCCGGAAGCGAATGGAATGTTAAAACTTCGTCAATCGGTTTCTAGATTTTTAAAAAACAGACAAGGCATTTCTTATCATGAAAATGAAATTCTAATTTCGGGTGGAGCACGACCAATAATTTATGCTATCTTTCAAACTTTAGTGGATCAAGGTGACAAAGTATTATTTCCAGTTCCCTCTTGGAACAATAATCATTATTCATTTTTATCTCATGCTAATGCCGTTGCAATAGAAACTAAAGCAGAAAATAATTTCATGCCAACCGCTGCCGAAATTAAACCATTTATTTCTGAAATAAATATGTTGGCCTTATGTTCTCCTTTAAATCCTACAGGAACTGTTTTTACCAAGAAAGGCTTGGAAGAAATTTGTGATTTAGTGATTGAAGAAAACAAAAGAAGACCAGAAGGAAGCAAACCACTTTATGTCATGTTTGATCAAATTTATTGGGTTCTTACCTATGGAAATACTCAACATTTTGACCCCGTTTCATTGCGACCAGAGATGAGAAATTATACTGTTTTCGTTGATGGGATTTCAAAAAGTTTCGCTGCAACTGGAGTTCGAGTAGGTTGGGCTTTTGGTCCTGCTCGAGTGATTGACAAAATGAAATCTATATTATCGCATATCGGTGCATGGGCTCCTAAAGCTGAGCAATTAGCTACAGCGATTTATTTAGATAATGAAAAAGCAGTAGATACTTATTTAGTTTCCTTCAAAGATGAATTATTACAAAGACTAAATGGTTTTTATGATGTTTTCACAAGATTGAAAAGAGAAGGTTTTTCTGTTGATGCGATTGCTCCACAAGCGGCCATTTATTTAACCGTACAATTAAATTTAACAGGATACACCACTTCTACTGGTGAAAAGTTAAATTCTACTTCAGATGTAACCGCTTACATTTTATCAGAAGCAAAAATTGCATTGGTTCCATTTAGTGCATTTGGCTCGAGTGTGAATTCAAGCTGGTATCGTTTATCAGTAGGCACAGCTAAGCTTTCCGATGTAGAAGCTGTGTATGAAAAAATGAAATCGGCATTATTGAAACTTAAAAAATAGAGATGAGCAATAAGCATAATTATTGTGTGATAATGGCGGGAGGAATCGGAAGCCGTTTGTGGCCGATGAGTAAGACGCTAAATCCAAAACAATTTCATGATGTTTTAGGAACAGGCAGAACTTTGCTTCAACAAACATTTGATCGGTTCACGGATATTTGTCCTAGGGAAAATATTTTTATTGTAACTAATTCTCTTTATAAAAATAAAGTAGCTGAACAATTACCTCTCATAGGTGAAGAACAAATTTTATGTGAGCCCGATAGAAGAAATACGGCTCCCTGTGTTGCTTATGCCTGTTTTAAAATTGAAGGATTGGACCCAGAAGCAAATATTATTGTTGCATCCTCTGATCATTTAATTTTAAATGAACTACAATTTAAGGAAACCATTTTATTAGGGCTAAAACAAGCGAGTGCTACTGATTGTTTGATTACCTTAGGAATTAAACCAAGTCGTCCAGATACTGGATATGGTTATATTCAATTCACAGATGAAACAGGAACGCTTGATACTTCCATTAAAAAAGTTAAAACGTTCACTGAAAAACCAAATATTGATTTAGCGAAAGAATTTTTAGAGAGTGGCGATTTCTATTGGAATTCGGGAATATTTATTTGGAGCTTGAAAAGTATTTTAAAAGCTTTTGAAAAATATATGCCGCACACGAATGGATTATTTTCAGAGGGAAAAGGAATTTACAACACTGCTGGAGAAGTTGAATTTATTGCTGGAATTTATACTCAGTGCAAAAATATTTCCATCGATTATGGAATCATGGAAAAAGCCAAAAATGTATATGTAGTTTTATCCGATTTTGGATGGAGCGATTTAGGAACTTGGGGATCTTTGTATACTCATGCTAAACAAGATAAATTTGGAAATGCTTTAGTTGGAAAAAATATTCGCGTGTATGATTCCACCAATAATATGATTCGCATGCCTAAAGATAAATTAGCAGTGATTCAAGGATTACATGACTATATCATTGTTGAATCTGATAATATATTGTTGATTTGTAAAAAAGAAGACGAACAACAAATTAAGAATTTTGTGAATGATCTTAAGCTCGAAAAAGGAGATAAATTTATTTAATACCAATTAGAATTATAAATTAGCCCAACCTTTTCGTCCTTTTCCATCCATATTTCCTAAAAAAATAGTTCCGTAACAAACAGCTATGCAACAATTTTTTGAGTCAAATACTTCGAAGGTTTGGACTATTTTATAACATTAATTGGTATAATATTATGCTTTTGGTTGGTAATTAAATTATCCAAATTCCATTCTATTTCCTTCACAAAATCATTTTTACGCACTTTGCAATCCGAGATTCTGCAAATGGTGCAGGATTTTGGCAAACAAGGGTCATTGTGAATAAAAAATTCAACTTTAGTTTCCATATTTTTTTCTACGGCCAATTGAATTTTGTCCATTTCATCATGGGCTTCTTGTAAATTCAGATACCAAGGAAGCGTTACATGACAATCGATATGTAGAGAATCACCATATTTTATCACCCGTAAATTATGAATATCAATCCAATTTATTGATCGGTTTTCTTTTAATGATTTTATAACATCTTCCACTAATTCCATATCAGCCTCATCCATAATTCCGCCAATGGATTTCCGAATAATAGAAATACAACTAAAAATTAATATCAATCCCAATAAAATAGCAACCACATTATCCAGCCAAAGAATTTGGGAGAGATAAACCACCAATAATCCAATAATCAATCCAGCTGAAGTATAACCATCACTTTGTAAATGCCTTCCTCCTGCAACAAGTGCCATAGAACGAACAGACTTACCTTTTTTTACCATAAAATAACCTAAAAGGTAATTGATGGTTCCCGCAATAGTGACTAAAATAATCCCAAAGTCTAATTGATGGATGATATTACTGGCAAAAAAATCATTGGAAGCTTTTACCATCATCATTAACCCGGCGATTCCAATCAAGCCGCCCTCTATTCCTGCAGCAATAAACTCAATTTTTCCGTGCCCATAAGGATGTTCTTTGTCTTTTGGCTTTACTGCAAAATAAAAACTGTAAAGTGTAAAACCAGCAGCAAGAACGTTTACAATACTTTCGAGGGCGTCTGTAAGAATAGCATTAGAATGTGAAAAATACCAAGCCAGAAACTTAATGCACATTAATACGATTCCTGTTAAAAGAATCCAGAATTGAAATCGCAATAATCCATTTTTCATTTGTCAAAATTAGTTAAACCAAGGAATAAAAACTAATGAGAATTATCATTTGGGAAAATCAATGTAGATACAATATTATAAGAAGTATTTTATTTAAATTTGAATCATGAAATTAGAAGACGAGATCAAACAGAAGAAGTTCACCAATGAATTTCATAAAGCAAATGTGAATTTAATATTCACTAGCACCTGGTTGAATGCCTTACACCATAAAATTTTTAAGAAGTATGGCATTTCTAATCAGCAGTTTAATATTTTAAGAATTTTGCGAGGGCAAAATGGAGCTACGGTTCATTTAAAACTTTTGACTGAACGAATGCTGGATAAAATGTCAAATACTTCTCGTTTAGTGGAGAAACTCTTTCAGAAAAAATTAGTGGAGAGAAATATTTGCAAAGATAACCGTAGGCAAATTGACATTAAATTATCTGCAACAGGATTGGAATTAGTCAATGAAATTTCGGAAGAGTTGGAAAAAAAGCACAAAGGAAAACAGAATTTAAGTATAGATGAGGCGAAGGAATTGAATAGATTGTTGGATAAACTTAGAGGATAGAAATAAGATGGCAATTTACAGTTGGCAGTTGGTGAAAAAAAATACAATTGGCAATGTTTAGTTGGAGAAGTAAGTTGAGAAATGTAAAATTAAAAATGTAAAATGAAATCAGTAATTCATAGAGCGGCAACGAGAGGGAAAGCAGATTTTGGTTGGTTGAAAGCTAATTATTATTTCAGCTTTGCTAATTATTATGACCCGTCCAGAATTCATTTTGGAATGTTGCGTGTAGTAAATGATGATTATGTGGATGGTGGCATGGGATTTTCACCGCATCCGCATAATGATATGGAAATTATTACGATTCCTCATTCGGGTTCTATTGCACATAAGGACAGTTCGGGTGGACAAGGAGTGATTACTGCTGGAGAAGTGCAAGTAATGAGTGCAGGAAGTGGAGTTACACACAGCGAATTTAATGGTTCTAAAACCGAATCCTTAACCTTATTTCAAATTTGGATTTTTCCGAATGCAAAAGGATTAAAACCAAGATACGATCAGAAAAAATTTGACGTAGAAAAAAGAAAAAATAATTTCCAACTATTAGTTTCGAATGATGGAAGAAATGATTCATTGATGATCAATCAAGATGCATTTTTGAGTATGATTGAACTAGAAAAAGGTGAAACAAAAGAATACCTAAATTTCATTGCAAAAAACGGAGTTTATTTGATAGTAATTGATGGCGAAATTTTAATTTCAGGAGAACCTTTAACTAAACGTGATGCAATAGGAATAAGTGGTATTAATAAATTCACTTTTGAAGCAAAATCAAAATGTAAATTATTATTTATTGAAGTTCCAATGAACTAAAATAAAAGATTAAGCCTTAGAAAATAGTAAAACTAAATTCAAAATTCTTAATTAATCACTACTTCATTAATTAATTCTCTATATTTTTTCTTATTTTAGTCCAATAATTAATTAGTATGAAAAAAATCTACACCCTTTTATTGGCACTTTCTACATTCTTCATTTTAGAAGTGAATGCGCAATTTTGTAATTCAAGTGGAAACTTAATCATTTATACCAATTATGATGGGGGAACACTTAACATTAATATTGATCAAAACATTCCCAATATTCGCTTAGGAATTGTAAGCTACGAAGCAGTAGAAGTAAATATTTCAGGACCATTTGTAGGAAATATCACAGCAGTAGAATGGGCCGGATACAATGCCAATAACGGACACTGTTCACCCAATGTTCCGACTACGGTCATTAATGGTGTTTCTTCTTCGATTGTAACCGAAAATATTATGCCTGCCTCTACATTTACAGATCCAGATGGCTACAATAATATTATTTGTGCCTATAGTTGTGGTGCGGGTAATCAAGGCGGATGTAATACTGCATCACAGGTGGCTGGTTACTTTTTAAATTCTTTAGGTGGAAGCTTGTATTTCCAATATTTGCAATACGGATGCTGGGGCGGAACATTGAATATTTCTTCTGGTGGAAATTGCTGTGATCAGCCTATCAGTAACTCTCCACCCAATGCGGATTATACCTATTCTCCTTCTAACAATTTATGCTTGAATGATTGCGTAAATTTTACTGATATTTCAACCAATACGCCAACCACCTGGACTTGGACATTTAGTGGGGGAAATCCTTCTACATCTACTAATCAAAATCCAAGCGTTTGTTATAATAATCCAGGTACTTATTCCGTAACACTTGTTGCGCAAAACGCATTTGGAAGTGATTCTTATATGTCCAATATCGTAATTAATCAAGTTAACACTTCGGTTACACAAAATGGCATCACGTTGACTGCCTTTACAAATGGGGCAATTTACCAATGGTTAGATTGTGAAAATGGAAATTCACCTGTGGTAGGTGCAAATTCGCAAAGTTTCACGCCTTCACAATCCGGTAGTTATTCTTTAGAGATTACTGAAAACGGTTGCACAGATACTTCGGGATGTTTGTCGGTAAATGTGAATGAAATAGTCGAATGGAAAGCCGAATCGTTTTTAAAAGCATTTCCAAATCCAGCCAATGATTTTATTACTCTGGAAATAAAAAACAAATGGCTAATTGGGGAAACTATTGAAGTAAAAAATATTTTAGGAGAGACCATCTGGAATCATAAAATCAATTCTTCCCAAATGAATGTAGATTGTTCTGACTGGGCTAATGGAATCTATTTTATTCAATTAAAAAATTCGGATAAAGTATATTCTCAAAAAATAATTAAGCAGTAAAAATTGATTGTAATTTTCTTTGAAAATTCATCGAGAATAATAAAACTTATTCCAAATAGCAGTTCCAACAAATTGATGACCAAGCAACATTCATCATTAGATTTTAGCCTACTCATGGTTTTCTGCTTATACTTTCAATGTAATTACTAGCCCATGATTTTCCATTTACATTGGAAATTTTAAAGGAATCCTAAAGTTGATTTATGAATTATTTAATTATATTTGAAGGATTGTAAAAAATATGCGATTCGCCATTCATGAATAATCGAAAAGTTATACTATTCCCATCCAATATCGAAGAGCAAACCGCTTCTAGTAAATTAATTAGGATTATCAAGAAAGCAGGAATGACACCGATTCAACTTCAACCAGGATTGGACATCGAAACTATTCGTCATGAAATCAATGAGGCGGATATTGTTTTAATTGCTGCAAATGACAAAAGCATGGGTCAGCCCTCCTCCAACTGGGATAAAGAAATTTTGCTATTACAACAGATTAAAGAAATAGAAAATAAAGATACCGTAGTTTGGTTCACCCAAAATCTGATTTCAGAATTCAAACAACAGGAAAAAAATAGAAATATCGAACAAATAAAAAGATTGTTTCCGCATCAACATTTCATGACCTATACTTCTTTGATTAAATTGACAGACGATCTTCGTAACATTAAAATTAAAGATCATAAACAAAACGCTGACCGAAAATTAGATTTAACGATTATTGCCAATGAATCTGACGCTCAAATGTTGGAACGTTCATCAATTTTGATTGACGGTGTTTTAAAAATGAATTCCATTCTAGTAGATATTTCCACCGAAAAAGATTATGCCTTGATTTGTTCTGAAAGTATTCTTCAATCTAAATTATGCGTTATTCTTGCACAAAAAGCCGCTGATTGGGCAGTACATTTTTCGCAACAAATATGGAAAATAACGGGTGGTGCTTCCTCTGAAGTTCCAATGTTAGTTATCTTTGATAAGAATACCACTAATCGTTCAGAAATACAACTTGTCATTCCAAATGTAACTGTGCTTTTTACAGATGATAGCCTTGCTGGATTAGAAATCAAAGTTCATTTTGACAAAATAACTGCTCCAAAATGATTCAAGAATTATGTCCATATCCTGGGCTACGCCCGTTCGAAGAAAATGAATCCATTTTCTTTAAGGGAAGAGAAAAACATATCAAGGAAATTATTCGTCAACTTGAAAGCCGACATTTTGTAATGATCACAGGAGCATCGGGTGATGGAAAATCCTCGATTGTTTATGCCGGTGTAATTCCCAATATAAAAGCTGGATTTATAAAAGCAAATTATAATGCTTGGCGATTCGGAGTTATAAAACCAGAAGATCATCCTTTAAAAAATCTTTGTAATGCTATAGCTAAAATGCTTAGCATGGATGAGAAATATGTTTACGATGAGTTATCGCTTGGATTTTCATCTATTGTAGATTTGTATACCCAAAGTGAATTATATGTAGATCAGGAAAGCGATGAATGGATAGATGCCACATTAGAAGAGAAAAAAGCTAAAAGATCCAAGGCAGCCAATTTCTTTATTCTGATAGATCAGTTCGAAGAGTTTTTTACCAATTCGGATAATTTCCAGAATGGAGAACCAACGGAAGAAGCGGAAGTTGTAATTAACTTGATGGTAGAAACTGTTCGTTTGGCGAATGAAAGAAAACTTCCGATTTACATTGTATTTACGATGCGTTCGGACTTTATCGGTAATTGCCCTGCTTTTCGAGGGCTCCCCGAATTAATCGGATACAGTCATTTTTTTATTCCTCGATTGAACCGCGAAGAAATTGAAAAAATTATTTTGGAACCAGCTCTTTTGAATGGCGACAATATTACTGAATCATTAGTTAATCATCTTTCTGCCGAGGCAACGGAAGGAAGAGATCAATTGCCAATTATCCAGCATGCTTTGAATCGCATATGGAATATTGCCAAAGTAAAAAATGAAGAAATGGATTTGATTCATCTTGCTATGGCCGGTGGTATTGATTTAATGGAATTGCCCAATAAAGACCAACCCACTTTTCAGAAATTCAAACAAAACCTTCCCGATTATCAGCAATCGTTCTATGAAAATCCTTCTTTGCAGAATGTAATTAATTCGCATGCGGATGATTTGATGATTAAAACTATTCAAAAAGCAGAAAAAAAATGGAATGGTAAATGGACATCATTAGAATTAAAGGAAGCATTCAAACGTACTTTTCAAACATTAACAAAAATAGATTCTGGTCGTTCGGTAAGACATCGTGCAAGTATTAATGAAATGGTGGGCACAGTCCATATTTCGGGTTTTGGTCCCAATGAAATTTCATTTTTGCTCTCGCAATTTCGATCTGAAGGCAATCATTTGGTTTTTCCATTTGAACATCAACTGCAAGAATTAAATGGAAAAGATGTACTAGATATTACACATGAGGCATTAATTCGAAATTGGAATAATCTTCGAATTTGGACAGAAGAAAACCAGGAAAATTTAGTCGATTACAATGATTTAAATAAACAACTTCTTCGCTGGAAAGAAAGTAATTGCTCTTCAACATTTTTACTATCACTTGGACCATTAGAACAATTTGAAAAATGGTATGAACAATCGCGGATCAATGCGTATTGGTTGGTAAAATATGATGAAAGTAGTTTCAGTAATGAAGATAAATTTCAGCTTGCTACTAAAAAAGTAAAAGACATTGAAGATTATCTTTTAAAAAGTAGAGAACACGTGGCTGCATTAATGGCCGCACGAAGAAGGCGCGTTAGAATTCTTGCGATGGCTTCATTGCTAATTATTCTTGTTTTATCTGGAATTTCATTTTGGGCGTTTGATCAAAAGAATTTTGCTTCAGCACAAAAAAATATTGCAGAGCAAAAACGAGAAGAATCAGATAAAGCAAAAAAATCGGCAGAACAAGCGAAAGAGGAAGCAGAACAATCTAAACTTTTGGCTGAAACAAAAGAGAAAGAAGCGAGACTTTCACAATCGGAATCTGAAAAATCGGCAGAACAAGCATTAAAACAAAAATCAATAGCCGATGCTGCCACTATATTTGCCAATAAACAAACTAACAAAGCAAAAGCAGAAGCCATTCGTGCCAATCAAGAATTTGAAAATGCAAATAAACAAAGAACATTAGCAGAAGCTGCGCAACAAAAAGCCATCAACTCAGAAGCACAGACAAAAATATTATCCGACAAAGCCTTTTCTCAAACATTGGCTTATATGGCCACCGAAAAATACGATGCTGTTGATTGGTCAGCTATTTTTGCTTTACATGCTTTAGATATTCACGACCAAATTAATAATGGAGTAAATGACCAAGTAATTTTTAATGGATTAATTCAAGGTGCTTATAACTTGAGTGGAGATTATTTTTTCGATTTAAAAACAACTACACCAAGAATTGGTCAACCCTATGAACAAATTGTTTTAATTCCAGAAGGAAATACTTTTTATTCGTTAGGAATGGATGGTATCATTGATTTATGGGACATACCATTAAATGACCGAATAAAATCAGATGTATTGTGGGGAGATAATGAAGGTACCTTAGTTTATCTTCATCACGACCAACATTCGGGATTATTATTTCGACAAAATCCAGATGGTGGAATTTTTATTTATGAGAAAAAAGAAAATAAGTTTACTCTGAAGAAAAGTTTTAAAGGTTTTAAAGGCATTTTAAAAGGCGCCACTTATTTTTCAGAAAGTAAAAAATATTTATTCGTGGGTAAAGACGGTAAATTTTATTTTATCGGAGAAGAAGAATTACCAACTTGGAAAGGAAAATCTATTGAAGATGAAATTCTTTCATTTGCTTCATTAGATAACGGAGTTATTTTAGGAGGAAGATCGGGAAAAATATGGTTATTAAAGAGTGAAGGTGAATTTGAAAACATACATGTGGATGCTGATAAAAAACTAATTCCATATGCCATTACAGCAGGAGGAAATAATCATTTTTATGCTGGTTTATCAAATGGAAAAATATTGCATTTTCAAAAAACAGGTGATGATTGGAAAATGAACAAAGAATATGTCGTAAAGAAAATAATGGTGAAAGGATTGTATTATGAGCCCTCACAACAAACATTAGCCGCTGTGTATTCGGATAATTCGGTTTCGGTGCATAATTTTTCCAACCCAAAGAACAAACCTTATTCGTTAGCATTCAAAACAAAAATAAAATCACAGATGGTATCAAAATCTGGACATCTGATTTTAACTATGTCTGACTATTCAGTAAAATCCATTCCACTTTTGACTAAGGATCTTTATGAACGATTATGTGAAAAAATAGTAGATGATTTTACTCCTGCACAATGGGAAGAAATTTTTGGTAAAGAGTATTCATTTCAAACCATAAAATGTAAATAGCATGATAAAAATCCTGATAACAATTTTATTGGTTTCTACTCAAATTTTAGTCTTGGCCCAAGAGGAAAAAGAGTCAAGTAAAAAAAATAAAATTCGTGCCAAATTTTCAGTTACGCCCAATGTAAATAAATGTGCTAGTGATATGGCTGAAGCAGAATTGTTGTATAAAAGCGGTGAATTTTTAAACTCACTTAATTTATTGAATTCCATTCTTAAGAATTGTAAAAGAAGTGACTTAGGTGAACAAATATTCGAATTACAAATAAGGAACAATTTATCCTTATCAAGAGATTTTGAAGCTGATACATTATTCAGAAAATTATTGAGTATTTATCCAGACTATCGTCCCACTACTACTGGATTAGAAGAAAATTATTTGAGATTGTTTAACCATTATACTGTTTTACCTAAATGGTCAATAGGCATGAGTTTCGAAAGAATCATTCCGGCATTTCAAACAATTGGAAAAATCAATAAGATCAATGATAAGTATGATTACTCTTCTGTTTATAAAAATGACGGAATCAGTTTTGGTATTGGAAATTCACTCACCTATTCCACTGCTTCTAAATTCAGATTTTCATTGTTCTATACTTATCGTACCATGAAATTAAATCGCGATGTAGTTCATTCAACTTATCCAGAATACTTAACCCAATACACAGAAAAAAATCAGCAATTAAATACTGGATTGGAATTAGGCCATTATCATGTTTTCCGAAAATTAAATTTTTTCTATGGTGTTGGAATGTCAGCAAGTTTTCTGTTTCGCGCAGAAGGAGTATTTCAAGCTAGTTTACCCGATTATAATGTGAATACGGCAGGTAGTGATTTTCTCATTCCTGATATTGGTTTTGATTTAAGATTAGAAAGAGACATGAAAGAATTTAGACGTACTTTGAATTTTGCTCCAAAAATTTTCATTGGTTTTGATTATAATTTCAATAAGTCTTGGTCGGCCTCTTTCAGTTATGTTTTTGAAGCACCTATTTATCCTTTTAATTCAACTAACCTTTTTACGGATGAAGAAATTATGTTTAAGACTTACTATGTAGAAAACAACAGTTATTACCGTAATCATTTATTGAAAATGTCGGTTGCTCTTAATTTTTCCAATCACGTTAAAAACAAATTTCCGTTATATGCAAAGTAAGCAGTTACTATTATTTATTGGGGTGGTTCTGTTATTGGCAGGATGTAGAAAAGATGAATTCTTGGCTCCACCTGTTGATACTATAAAGGCATTTGAATTTAGTTTCATGAATCCATACAATGGAAGATCTAAACCTATTTACGACTTAAATGATGAGAATTTTTTGACTTACTATCTAACCTCCAATAATACCATAGAAATAAAGGTGATTGAAAACAATAGTTTTAATATTACACAAACAAAAAGCTATTCTGCTAGTACTCTTTTTCACAATTTTTATTGGGGAATTTCCATTTCTAAGAACCTAAAGCAAACTTCAAATGATCATTTTATTTTAACCGCTATTTCTGAGTCAAATTTAGATCCGATAAATGGTAGTTTTTATGAATACCCTACATTACATATTTGTGAATTCAGTAGTGATGGTTCATTATTAAATAGAGACTCATTAATTCTACCTACTGCTTATACAGGTGTTTATAGTAAACCTAATGTGGATTTTTATAATAATTTTTATTATGTGGGCTATCTTAGCAATAAATATGTTGGTTCATCTGTGGCTGATTCCATTCATATTCTAAAATTTGATGCTAATTTCAATTTGGTTAATCAATATTCCCGAATTGCCAATAGTAATCCTAACGTTTATGATACTGAAATAATCGTTAATAGCGAAGGGATATGGTTCTATTATTTTGATGACTATTACTACACCGATAAAATTGTTTTCTTTGAAGATGATGGAAATTCCATTTCTCAGATTTTTGATAAAGTTTCTAGTGTAGTCGAAGACCCTTATTACTCCTTCGCGCTAAATAATATTATTAAATGGGACGATAAAGTAACCTTAATGGGCGTGTCTTATTCACCATTTGGTTATACAAGAGCTGCATTCAAGTCTACTAATTATAATCTTACCACACTAAAAAATAATCGTGCAGAATTTTTGATTGACTCCACGTGGAATCAAAATTATACGGGCTATAGTTTTACCAATCAAAATGATTTAATCATTCATTACGAAGAGTACCTGGATCGTTCCATTCCTGGTTTTGCAAAATTTGATCTTAACGGAAATAAATTATTAGAAGTGCATTTGAATTTACCTGATTTTTCTTGTTATCCTGTGCATGTAAGGGATAATTATGATGGAACATTTACACTCATGGGAAATAAAAAAGTGGATGGAGCAGATGTATGGCAAGCTTTTGTGGTTATTATTGATCAACAGGGTAAAATAATAAGAAGATGAGTATGAATAATGATGCTAATTCCATGCGACAAAAAATGTTGCTTGAACTGAATGAAAAACTTCTTGAGCAAAAAAAAGAATTAGACGTACAAGTGGAAGATCTTCAGGTGGAGAAATCACATATTGCCACTGAAAAAAAGAAAATAGAAGACAAGAATAAACTTTTGTGGGAACAAAGTACTGCCATTCACAAAGAGAAAGAAAGAATCGATTTAATGCGTCAAGAAGTGGAAATGCGTCACAAAGAAGTGATGGATAGTATCAGTTACGCAAAAAAAATTCAAGAAGCAATTTTACCTGAGGCAACTGAAATAAAGAATAGTTTTCCTGAACATTTTGTTTTTTTTCGTCCAAAAGATGTGGTGAGTGGAGATTTCTATTGGTACCGTGAAATTCCTGATTTTGCTTATATAGCTGCTGTAGATTGCACAGGACATGGTGTTCCAGGAGCATTCATGTCGATGATTGGACATATCCAATTGGATGAAATTTTAATGAAATCAGGTATTACTGCTGTTAATGAACTTTTACATGTTTTAGATGAACGAATTCGAAAAATATTAAAACAAGATGGATCTGAGTCATCGTCAAGAGATGGAATGGATATTTGTTTATGCGCGTATGATAAAAAAAATAAAGTGTTGCATTATTCTGGTGCCAATCGTCCATTGTGGATTATACGTAAAGATGCAGAAGAGATAGAAGAATATAAACCCAATAAAGTGGCCATTGGTGGATTATTACTAAAAGAATTTGCATTTACACGCCATGAATTAAAAATTGAAAAAGGCGATAGCATTTATTTATTCAGTGATGGTTATCCTGATCAATTTAGCTGGAAAGAGAAAAAATTCATGACCAAAAGATTTCGCGATTTAATTGTTTCATTTAGAGAAAAAAATATGGATGAACAATTAGTGATAATTGAAAATAATCATTTAGATTGGAAAGGTAACTCAGAGCAAACGGATGATGTTTTGGTTATTGGTATTCGCTTTTAAGCGTGCTAATACCGAAAAAAGTAGGAACAAAAATAATTGCTTGATTCGGTAAACAGGAATTTTAAAAATTAATTTCCTAAATAAATTTTCTTACTGTCTTTACGCCCTTTTTCATCGATAATCTGAATAATATAGATTCCAGATGAAAAATTAGAAAGATTTAAAGTTTGAAAATTCAGATTTAAACCTTCTTCAAAAACAACTTCACCGGTAATGGAATATACCGAAAGGATAGAATTAGCATTTTTCACTTCCTGCGATATGGCTAATTGAAAAACTCCTGGAACAGCCGTATTGGAGACGGTGAAAAGTTCGTTTTCATTTTCTCTTTCCTCAAGAGAATTCACCGTGGTAAATTTCGTCATAATAGCCGTACAAATAAAATTTGCTGCACAATTGAATTCATTCAAATGTATTTGAACTATTCCCGTATAATTTGCCTCCCAGATAATCAATGCTCCGCCAAAAAAACCATCAGGTGCATCATCGTTGTAATAAATCAAATTGCCCGAATCATCTCTTAAAGTTAATTGACTATCATAATTAATGTTTGTTCCAGCACTGTATTGCGTAGAAAAATAATAAGTATCTCCAGCCACAACATTTACCATGGCATATTCTCCTGCAAAATTACAAACGTCTATTGGAGCCCAAGTTGAAGTTGGTGTAATGCTAACAGGAGGAAAGAAACCGGCATTTATGCATTGCGCGTAGCTAATGTTTTGAGCGCTACAAAAAAGCGTTAATATGAATATTAATTTATGATACATCTTTGTCAATTAATCCTCTTATTTAAAAATCAATTTATAATCAAAACCATTGTTGTAAAAGATGCTATTGATAATTGATGATTATTTTGAAATTTTCTTTTTACAATAATAATCAAAAATATGATTAATCACCTGCCTGATGGACGTAAAATTTATACAAAAATGATTAAATAGTATTATTAATCGAAGAATCAATTCTCCAACTACTTCACTCTTCCTGCCCTACCCCAATATTTTATCCAATAACTTTGATTGAGATCTGAAATCATTACACCTTTTGAAGAGGAAGCATGAATAAATTTACTGTTTTCCAAAAACACTCCGATATGTGAATTAGCACCACTGATATCAAAAAAAACTAAATCTCCTTCTTTCAATTCTTCTTTTTTGATTTGCTCACATTCGTTGATTATATCTTTTGCTGAACGTTCTAGTTGTTTCCTATACACATTGAGATAAACTTGATTGACAAAACCCGAACAATCAATTCCGTTTTTATCATTCCCCGCCCATTTATAGGGCACACCCATCCAGCCATCAATGAACTGATAAAGGTATCCGTTCTCCAAATCTTCCGCCTTTACACCAATTTGAAGTGCATATTTATCAAGAATAGGTTTGAGCTCTGCATTGACCGTTTCTACCTTCTCATCCTTCACTACTATTTTTTTCTTGGTATGGCAGGAGGACAAGAAAACTAATCCAATGATTGCAAAACTGAAAAAATATTTCGTCCATTTCATCATTCAATAAAATTAAGAAACAATTAAAAAAATTTGAATCAGCAATAGAAAATATTCCAACATTAAAAAGTTAACTCAACAAAAAAGGGATGATTGCTCATCCCTTTTTAAATAATTTTAGAAGAATATTATTCAGTAATCATTTCTACTTTAACGTCCATTGTATCCCCTTTTTTGATAATCCGTTTTTCAAACAACTTTCCTCCGTGAGGATTCATCATTATCATGCAATCTCCGCCTTTCATTCCGCCCATTGAGCAAGAACCTTCATCGTTAGAACAAGATTTTCCTTCTTTTTCACAAGATTGGCCTTTTGAGCAAGAAGCTTTCGATTCTCCACAAGACGATTGAGATTCGCATCCACCTTTCATCATTGGGCAACCGCCTCCATTTTCCATTTTATGTTTTCCGCAACCACCTTTGCTGTAACAACAATGCATTATTCCCACAGTGATGGAAAATAAAATGACCAATACAGAAACGGTTAGTATAACATAAGCTGAAACAGAAAATAATTTTCCTAAATTCTCTTTTTGGGTTTTAGCCAAAAGAAATAGTGCGCCAAGGCCAAGAGCCATCGCAGCGAGTACTAATCCGATTATACACATAGTTTTAATTTTTTAAGTTAGTTTAGCGAAAATAACAATATTAAATGAACTTTAAGTAGATTAAATTGTATTAACTTTAATTAGCTATGCGAACGACATTTTCATTTCTCCTTTTACTTGCACATTTGGTGGTTTTCGGGCAGAATCCTCCTCCCTATTCGCATTCTATTTCTTCAATGGCCGAATTCAACAAATTCAGTGGTGAACCGTTAACGGATAAGTTTTCGCAAATAGATGCTGTTAAAGTGGTTTATGTAATTGCATCTGGAAAATTATATTACGTTAACGATCGATATGCCCATTTACATTTTGATTTTTGTAGGCAATTTTTGAACGAATACGATGATCTAGCGCTATTCAATGACAATAATTATGAGCAACGAGCCGGAAGAAAATACTATTTAGGTAACATTAATTACATCCATAGCACCGAAAAATTTATGTTAGAATTTTCTGTGGCAGATGATATCTCTGTAGCACAAATTAAAAGTTTACATCAATCCATTATTTCAAGTTTCATTAAAAATAAGGAAGTTTTAATCTACGTTAATACGCCTGTGCTGAAAGAAAAAATAAAAAAATCGGGTATTAGTTGTAAAACTATTGAGCCCAATGAAATTTATTCTGATCAAGAAATACAAGTAGTCAATACAGGTTCGGCAGAAGGAATTTTAAAAAAAATCAAATCAAATGAAATATATACTGCAAACATTTCTCCCAATGATATTTTAATTGTTGAAGGTTATTCAAATGATATTCCGCTTTGTGCTGGAGTAATCATTACTACTTTTCAAACTCCATTAAGCCATATTACCATTCTTGCGCATAACAGAAAAACGCCTGTTATTGCTTATAAAAATGCGGCAACCGATAAAAAAATCAATGATTTAATTGGACAAAATGTTTCATTCCGTATCACCAATGATAGTTTTAATTTAGAGATAAAAGAAATTTCGAAGCAAACTAAAAAAGAAAAAAAAGAAATTCAACTGGATGCTGATTTAGAAATTAAAAAACTAGTTTCATTAAAAGAAATTAAATTAAATGAATCAGAAAAATATGGGGCAAAAGCATGTTATTTATCCGAACTAGGAAGAGTAAAAGGAGCCGGAAAAGAATTTTTTACTCCACGAGGAGGATTTTCCATTCCATTTTATTTCTACTATGAACATATCCAGAAATATGGTATTGATAAAATGATTAATGCCATCTTAATAGATACATTAATTTTAAAAGATAGAATAAAATTAAATGAAGAATTAGCTTGTATTAGAGACACGATAATAAAATCACCTATTGACACTTCATTATATCGTCAAGTTTTAAATATGATAGAAAAATGCGAAACAGGAAAACGTCCTCGTTTTCGTTCTTCTTCTAATGTAGAAGATTTGGCGGAATTTAATGGGGCAGGTTTATATGATTCTAAAACAGGAATTCCCGGTGACAGTACAAAAACAGTTGAGAACGCCATCAAAACAGTTTGGGCTTCGTTATGGAACGATAGAGCATTTAGCGAACGTGAATTTTTTAATATTAATCAACAAACCGTTTATATGGGAATTTTAGTTCACGAATCCTTTCCCGAAGAAATTAGCAACGGAGTAGTTGTTACAAAAAATTTATACCGTGATACGGAATCAGGTTACGTAATTAATATGCAAAAGGGGGAAACAAGTGTGGTGCAGCCGCCAGAAGGAGTGACAAGTGAATTATTAATTTCTTATTTAAATTTAGATATTGATTTCTATGACGAGAAAAATTCGATGGAATACATTACCTATTCGAGCTTGAATAATAATAAAACCATTTTAACCATAGAAGAAGTAAAATATTTAACGAAACAACTTTCCACTATTAAAGATCATTTTTATACCAAATCAAAAGCGTGGATGAAAACTACTTTTCGTGATTATGCTTTAGATATTGAATTCAAATATATTTTAAGAAATGGAGTTCCTGTTTTATTAATTAAACAAGCGAGACCTTATAAGTGAGCTAAATCGATTAACAAAATCGATTAGAATTTGAATTGTAGCGTACAATAAAAATTTCTTACCTCCGATGGAATAATTCCTGGACCAGGATAAGAAACAGCTCTTCTAGTAAAATAATTTTCATTCGTAAAATTATTTATACCTGATTCTAATTTCCACCTTTTATAAGAATATGAAGCTGAAAAATCCAAAACAAAATAAGAAGGAATAAGTCCATAAATTGCATTAGAAGTAAATTCAGAATTAGTGGCATCTGAAAATTGTTCGGAAATATAGGAGAATTGAGTTTGTACTGAAAAATCTTGATAAGAATATCCTAATCCCGTTTTCAAATTTATAGATGGAACCAATTCAACTTTATTATTGCTTACCGCTGATTGCTCTGAATACAAATATCGAGCATCAATAAATGAGGTATTCACAAATAATTTTAACGAATGTTCAGTGCTATCGTTGAAAATTTTTAAAGCATCTATCTCTGCAAAAAATTCAACTCCCAGATTTCTAGAATCGGCAATATTTGTTCTAAATCTATAGACGGTAAAATTACTTTCATCGGTTTGTAAAATTTCACCGATACGATTATCATACTTTAGCATGAATAAAGAAATGTCGTAGGTAAAAATATTTTTAAGTTTCCCTCTCCAACCTATATCCGCATTAAATCCATATTCATCTTGAATATTTGGATCTACTCTTGAATTTGGGTTTACAATTTGCACATCACTAAAATTAATGGCTCGATAATTCTGAGAAATATTTGCATAGGATTCAAAAACGATCGATTTTTTATAACTA
>JBIPLT010000162.1:0-7051 GCA_044368255.1 Flavobacteriales bacterium | reverse complement strand
TTTCTACAGAACAAGTCATTACTTTTTTGCCCAATGAATTTTTAAATATCACCACACCTTATCCTGTTTATTCAGAAAAATTGAATTATAAAAATTCAAATTTAAAAGTGAATAAAGCAAAAACAGAATCAGTGGATTTGTTCTTACCCGAAATTCGTCCAGAAATTGAATTAGAAGTAGAGGTAAAAATAAATGATCAAATTATAAATGTAAAGCGACTACTTCAATACAAATACATTGATCCTTCCTTCGGTGAAATTTTTCAACCAGTTGTTGTTTCTCCATTAGGAACAGTGGAATTTGACAAAGATCTGTATATTACAAAAAACGATTCCATCAAAGTAGGAGTCAATTTTAAAGGAACAAAATGGGTGACTGATTTTGAAATAAAATTAGAAAGTAAATTTTTAAGTGGAATTGATATCGGAGGAAAACCTTCTTTAACCATTCTGCCCAGTATTTTTCCAGGTGGATTTTGTAAAGATAAAACGCTACAACATTGTGAATTCAATTCAAAATTGATTTCGTATAAAATTCCATTTAAAGATTCAATTTTTACTAATTATTTATCTTCCCATGAAATAAATTACGATCATATTCCTTTGCAAACAATTTACTCGGGTTCACAAGCGGTAATCGTCTATGATCATTTCAAAACTCACGCAAAAAAAATCGGTTATATCGAAGGAGCGGGAGATAAAGTTCCAGAAGTTTTAAAGCAATTGGGATATGAAGTTGTATTATTGACAGAAATGAACCTTCCAACCTTTGAGCTTTCAAACCTTGACTGCATCGTTACTGGTGTTCGTGCTTATAATACTCAAAAATGGCTGGGAGATTACAATGATAAATTTTTAAAGTACGTTGAAGATGGAGGTAATTTTTTAATTCAATACAATACTTCTAATGGTTTAGTCAGCGAAATTTTTCAACCTTTCAAATTAAAACTTTCACGTGATCGCGTAACAGAAGAAGAATCGAAAGTGACTATTCTTGATTCAACAGTAACTATTCTTAATTATCCAAATAAAATTAGAGAGATTGATTTTGATAATTGGGTGCAAGAATATGGTTTGTATTTTCCTATTCCGGATGATTTAAATTTTCTGAATTTATTTTCCATGAATGATACCGGTGAATCTCCCAATAAGAATTCAACGATTTATGGTCAATTCGGAAAAGGAAAATACGTTTATACAGGTTTATCTTTTTTTAGAGAATTACCTGCGGGCGTTCCAGGGGCGATTAAATTATTTATTAATTTAATGGAAGATAATGAAGAAATTAAAAAGGAACAACTAATAAATAATAATGATTTAGACGAGAAAACGAAAAATAGTAAGCGAAAAACAAAAAACGAAAAATAAATGAACGAAGACCGCGCTCCTATATTTGGTAAATGGAAATATTTTTATGTTTTCGTTGTCATTTGGTTGATTGGAATGATTGTGTTTTTTAAAATTTTTAGTGAATGGTTTTCGTAGAAGAATTGAATATTGATCAATGTAAATTGAATAATGAAATACAGTTACCCACAACCAAAAACTAAAAACGAATAATGGTTGCCCTAGATTGGATAGTTCTCATCGCCACTTTGCTTTCGATAGTTCTCTATGGAATGTGGAAAACGCGTAAACAAAAAGATGTAAATTCTTATTTGCGCGGTGAACAATCCTTACCTTGGTATCATGTGGCATTTGGAATTATGGCTACGCAAGCCAGTGCCATTACTTTTCTTTCTGCGCCTGGACAAGCCTACACCGACGGAATGCGTTATCTTCAGATTTATTTGGGGATGCCGATTGCGATGATTGTTATTTGTATTTTCTTCATAAAGATTTATCGTAAATACAATGTTTATACTGCATATGAATTGTTAGAAAACCGATTCGATAAAAAGACGAGATTACTCACCGCCTTTTTCTTTTTGTTTCAACGCGGTTTAGCAGCAGGCTTAACCATTTATGCTCCTTCATTGGTATTATCAGCTGTTTTTGGTTGGGATTTATTTTTTACCAATTTAGGAATGGGTGGATTAGTTATACTTTATACCGTTTCAGGCGGAACTAAGGCAGTTGCCGTTACGCAATTTCATCAAATGATGGTGATTATTGTGGGTATGGCCATTGCAGGATTTTTTGTCATCCTATTACTACCTGAAAAAATTGGATTAACAGATGCTTTATATATTGCCGGTGGATCTGAAAAACTGAATGTAATTACTTCAGGCTTCACTGATGATGGAAGTTTTGATTGGAGTGATAAATTTAATATTTGGAGTGGAATCATTGGTGGTTTTTTTCTTGCACTTTCTTATTTTGGAACTGATCAATCACAAGTTGGAAGATATTTGAGTGGGAAATCAGCATCCGAAAGTAAAAGTGGATTATTATTTAATGCGATTTTAAAAATACCTATGCAATTCTCCATTTTATTGATTGGCGCTTTGCTATTTGCGTTTTTTCAATTTTATCCTGCACCCATGCATTTTAATTCCAAGAATGTAAATGCAGTAATGGAATCAAAATATGACCAGGAGTATCAGAAATTGAATGAAGAATACATAGAATACGAAAAAATTAAACAACAATATGTATATGCCGCTGCCAATGAATTGAGAAAAGGAAATCAAGATTCTTATTATGTGGCTACATGGCGTTTGAATGAGATTAACGCAAAAATAAAAGGGGTAAGAAAAGAAGCGGGTGAAATAATTAAAAAAGCAGATCCTGCTGCTGATGCTAATGATACGAATTATATTTTTCTCCATTATGTGATTACCTATCTTCCCGCTGGTTTAATTGGATTATTGATAGCCGTTATTTTTTGCGCCTCTTGGAGCTCTACCGCGGCCGAATTAAATGCCTTAGCCACAACTACCGTGATTGATGTTTTACCAATGAAAAATAAAAATGAAACTCAAAAAGTTTCTTGGGCCAAATGGACAACGGTTATTTGGGGTGCAGTGGCCATTTTCTTTGCCGAATTTGCCGCACACGCAGGAAATAGTTTATTAGAGGCGGTGAATATCATGGGCTCACTTTTTTATGGAACCATTCTCGGTGTTTTTCTAGTGGCATTTTTCATCAAACATGTAAAAGGTCATGCTGTTTTTATTGCCGCATTGGTTACCGAAGCGGTGGTTATTTGCGTACATATTTTCTTTAGTAAAGAAATTTCCTTCCTATGGTATAATGCAATTGGTGCTATTTTAGTGATGATTTTAGCAACAGGAATTCAAGTTTTCATGAAAGATAGAAAAGTTACTGCATAAAAAAACCGGCCATTACGACCGGTTTAATTTTTGTCATCCTGAGTAGATTTTTGTCTTCAAAAATCATATCGAAGGATCTATTTTAAATTACTTTAATTTCTCCGCCTCAGCAATTACTTTCTCATTCAACTTCACATAATCTGCATTAGTTTGTTGTTGTGCCTTTTCTTTAGACACAGTAGCTGTAGCAATCGCTTCATCATATTTTTTTAATTTCAATTCAATTTTTGCTTGTAAATGCGTAATCCAAAATGCCTCTACATTTGCTTTTGCGGCTTCTTTTACCCACTCTAATGCTTTATTCATGTCTTTGTCATTCTCAAAATAATAACGAGCCGATTGGTAATAAGGTTTTTTCTCACCTTTCATCGCTTCATCAATTTGCGCCATGATTTTTTTATCTATATCAGCAGAAACATTAAAACTTACTTGAGTTTTTTCCCATTTGATTTGAACTTGACATTCGTTTGCTTTGATGTCTGCCACTTCAATAGTAAATGTTTCTACTACTTTAGGTAGAGCAGCTGGTTTAACAGAAATTCTTACAGCATCATTTTCTTTTTTATAATCTTCAGGACCGGTTACTGTAGTATCTTTAGAAATAATAATTACCCATTCTTTTTTACCAGGCATAGTTAAAATACCATATTTACCCTTGGCTAAAGTCACATTATTAATTTTCACTTCTTCGCCAAAATAAATGGTAGTTGCACCATTAGCTCCTGTGCGCCATACTTTATCAAAGGGAACAAGTTCTCCGAAAATTTTACGACCCTTAACTCCGGGACGAGAATAATTTAATTCCACCTTTGAAGTTGCAAATTGCTGTTCAATGGTTTGATTTGGGCTTGGGGCTGGAATAGTTAATTGTGCCTCAGCCAGTGTAGCGGTAAAAATTACCAATGTTGTAAAGAGAAAACGAATCGATTTCATAGTTATTTTTTTTGTCAAAATTATCAATAATTGTCAATACAAAAATTAATTTAAGGATAAATCTTTTCATTGGTATTTTTATTAGTTAATCCTTGTATATTTGTGTCCAATGGAAAAAGACTATTTTGCTCACGAAACAGCTGTAATTGATGAGGGTTGCGCCATTGGTAAGGATACCAAAATTTGGCATTTCAGTCATATCATGAAAGATTGTGTGTTGGGAGAGAAGTGCAATATTGGCCAAAATGTGGTGATTTCACCAGGGGTAATTCTAGGCAATAATGTTAAAATTCAGAATAATGTTTCATTGTATACGGGTGTAACTTGTGATGATGATGTTTTTTTAGGGCCTTCTTGTGTTTTTACCAATGTAATTAATCCTAGAAGTGCAGTAAATCGAAGAGAACAATACGCTAAAACCCATGTGGGAAAGGGTGCTTCAATTGGCGCTAATGCAACTATCGTTTGTGGACATGATATTGGAAAATTTGCATTTATTGGCGCTGGGGCTGTGGTGACAAAAAATATCCCCGATTTTGCATTAGTAATGGGTAATCCTGCTAAACAAACAGGTTGGATGAGTGAATTCGGACATAAATTATCTTTTGATGTAAACGGAAAAGCAGTTTGCCTAGAAAGCGCTCAAGAATATGAATGGAAAGACGGAAAAGTAACAAGAACAAAATAAATCACGAATAAGCTCTCTCTTAACATCTGTAGAAATGATTAAAAAACTATTTTATTTTGCATTTACCATTTTCATGTTTTCTTCTTGTGGAGGCTCTATTCCTAAAGAAAATATTACAGGTTGCTGGACGGTTGCCTATATCGATACCGATGGTGTGAAGATGAAAGGAGGAGTTTATCAAATGTGTTTTGAAGAAAATGGAGTTTTGATATCTCAGAAAAAAGATGGAACACAAAAGGTGAATGCCGAATGGAATATTTTAGAAAACGATTCCCTAATTATTTTTCATTATCAAGGTAGATCAATGCCAGACACAGCAAAAATTATCCATTTCCAGGCGGAAGAAGAAATGCATTTGAGAATGAAAAAGGCTGAATCATTAATTACATTGTATTTAAGAAAAGAAAAATAATAACATGAGCGCCAAAATAAAATTTGCTGTTATTGGACAAGGTCATATTGGTAAACGTCATGCCGAGATGATTCGAAGAAATGAGGAAACAGAATTAATTGCTGTATGTGATATTTCGGAAAAAGATAAATTAGGTTTATCAGATATAAAAGAATCTTTTTATTATGATCCAAGATTGATGTTGCAAAATCATCCTGAAATTGAAGTGGTGAATATTTGCACACCCAATGGTTTGCATGCACAACATTCATTACTCTCTTTAGAATTCAACAAACATGTGGTTTGCGAAAAACCAATGGCACTTTCAAAAATGGATTGCGAAACTATTATTTACAATGCACTTCAAAAAAATAAGAATGTTTTTTGTGTGATGCAAAATCGTTATTCTCCACCCTCAGTTTGGTTGAAAGAAATGATTGAAGGAAAAAAAATAGGTGATACTTTCATGGTTCAACTCAATTGTTATTGGAATCGTGATGATAGATATTACAAAAAAGGTGGATGGAAAGGAACTGCAGATCTCGATGGAGGAACTTTATTTACTCAGTTTTCACATTTCATCGATATTTTATATTGGTTATTTGGAGACATCAAAGATATTCAAGCCAAGTTTGATGATTTTATGCATCAACATTCCACCACATTTGAAGATAGTGGATTTGTGAGTTTCGCTTTCATCAATGGCGGAATGGGAAGTATCAATTATTCTACCGCCGTTTGGGATACGAATTTAGAAAGTAGCATGACCATCATTGGTAAAAAAGGAAGTATTAAGATCGGTGGTCAATACATGGATAAAGTGGAATATTGTCATGTCGACGGTTATGAAATGCCCGAGTTGTCCCCAACAAATCCTGCAAATGATTACGGGCATTATAAAGGTTCGGCAAACAATCACGGATATGTCATTCAAAATGTTGTGGATACTTTGAAAGGTAGAACAAACCCAACTACCAACGCAATGGAAGGCTTGAAAGTGGTAGATATCATTGAGCGGATTTATAGCCTTAAAAAATAAATTACTTTTTAATCGTTTAGACAAAAAAATAAAACGAACACGAATTCACATTTTTTAAATTAGTATCAAGCTCCGAAAGGAAATAAAAAATACAATGAGTATGATTGAGAAATTAATAAAGAAACAAGAAACCCTAGCGGTGATTGGATTAGGATATGTGGGATTGCCCATCGCACTTGCTTTTGCAAAAAAAATGAAAGTAATCGGTTTTGATATTAATTCAAAACGTGTAGCGATGATGCAAAAAGGAATAGATCCGAGTAAAGAATTATCTAAAAAAGATTTTCAAGGTTCTGATATTATTTTTACAGATTCATTAGCCGTTTTGAAAAAAGCGAAATTTTTTATTATCGCTGTTCCAACTCCTATTGATGATTCAAATATTCCAGATCTTTCACCATTGATTGGCGCTTCCACTACTGTTGGAAAAGTTTTAAAAAAGGGAGATTACGTGGTTTATGAATCTACCGTTTATCCGGGTTGTACAGAAGAAGATTGTATTCCTATTCTCGAGCAAGAAAGTAAATTAAAATGGAAAAAAGATTTTAAAGTAGGCTATTCACCAGAAAGAATTAATCCGGGTGATAAAGAACATACCATCACTTCCATTTTAAAAGTAGTTTCTGGTTGCAGCGCAGAATCATTAGATGTTATTGCTAAAACGTATGAAACTATTATCAAACCGGGTGTTCATCGTGCGTCGTCTATCAAAGTGGCAGAGGCAGC
>JBIPLT010000161.1:0-7052 GCA_044368255.1 Flavobacteriales bacterium | reverse complement strand
ACCTAAATTCAACAAGAATGGGTAATTATTCATTCGATCTTGCAATTATTGGTGGTGGACCCGCAGGGAGTGCTGCTGCTATTGCGGCAGCAAAAATTGGGCTTAATACAATTATCCTGGAACGTCAATCATTTCCTCGTGATAAAATTTGTGGAGATGCATTCATGAATGAAAGTTTTCAATTGCTCGAAGAATATGGCTATGATTTCACTAGTCTCTCTGAATTAAAATACACAACTCAGAATAAGGAATTCAAGATTGAAGATAATAAAGGTGAAATCTTCAAATTACCATTCCCAAATGTTTTTCAATGCAAAAGGAATGACATGGATGATTTTCTATGGAAAAGTATCCCTGAGTCCGTTCAAAAAAGGGAAGGCGTAGAAATTGAATCTATGAATTTAAATCATCCAAATGATTTATTAATTAATTATTATTTAAATGGTGAAAAAGAAAGCATCAGTTGCCGCTATATCATCGGTGCTGATGGATATAGTTCATTGGTGAAACGGACCTTCTTTCCTGGGTTAAAATTCAAAAGTAGAATTGCTTGTAGGTATTACACCACTTCTACTATAAAAAAATCGAATGCCTTGGAATTTTTCTTCTATCCGGAAATAAGTCCCGGATATTTCTGGATATTCCCATTGGGGGAGAATGAATTTAATACAGGAGTCTATTTGCCAAATGATTCTACCTTAAATGTAAAAAAAATACATGAAACTTATTTCAAAAGACATTTTCAAGAAGATATCAATGAGAATAATTTTCATGTTTGGCCTATTCCAAATAATATACAGCTGGACATTCTTGCTACGGATAAGATTTTGCTAACTGGAGACGCTGCAGGGTTATGTGACTCAATGATTGGACACGGTATCGATTCCGCGATATTGACGGGAGTAATGGCTGTAAAATCGATTGGCTACTTTGAAAAAGATAACTGCGGAAAATATAATCTGAATGAAATCTATTCTTACCACCTAAAAAAAACAATCTTACCTAAAATACTAAATCTATCCAAAGAATTACATGATGAATATTCGAATGAACAAATATCCTTCCATGAACTTATAATTAAATTCATTTCTAGAATATGATACAAGAATTGAAAAATATCCTACATCATCCTGAGGTCCTTAAGGAAATCCGTTTTCTGATGGATTATGGAAAACAACAGCCATTTTACACCAATTATTTCGGAGTGAATTTCAATTCACAAGGATTGGTGTCTGTCAAATTGTATTTCTCATACTTAAAAATTCCAGATGATTTCATTTTTGAAAAATATGGAATTGATCAATCATTCGTTACTGATTTAAAGAAATATTGGAACCCAGAGCCAGAAAAAAAATATATTCATCAAGGAGTCACACTTGCATTGAAATGCTATAAAAAAAATGACGAAATCAAAATCAATAGCTATGTACATTATAGATGCGCAAATTATCATCTTGGATATCCCGATAGTATTGAATTGACTGAAGCCGACAAATTGAATTATCCGGGATTCTGTTTAGAAAATCATGACTGGGGAAATGAGATAAAAAAATATTTTTATATCAGTGATCCAATCACCCAACACAAGATATTATCTGATTTCGATTTAGAAAAGAAAATCAACGTTTCGGATTTGAGTTTGATTGAATATACTGAAAGTGAAGTGGAGAAAAAAATAAACCTTATCACTAAAAACAGTGCTGTAGTTAAAAATGTAATTGACTCATTGAATAATGATGGGATTTTAAACCTAAGTCGATACTTTTATCAAGAACATGGTCTATATTACTTTGCTCCTGGATTCAGATTTAATAAAGATACCATAGCTATTTACTATTTGCCCAAATCGTTATTTTATGAGCTAGAGAATATTAAAACTATTGATGATTTATTATGATTTTTTTCAGTAAATTTGAGTTACAAAAATAGTAGTTATGTTTTATAACATCGAACAATTTCCTTTTTTGGTTAATATCAAAAATAATCTGAATGTAATAATCAATGAATTTAATCATCAATATAAATCTACTCCTCTGTTGGATGAATTTACTAATTATCCACCCGATAAACCTCTTAATGAACGAACGAAACAAATAGAAAATTGGGTTTTTCAAAACGGATTTCATCCCAATCAGACAGGTTATGACTCTAGAAATGGTGAATGGACAGCTTTCCCTTTGCTAAAAAAAGATGAAAGTATTGATTGGTATGATGCAAAAGTTAGTTTTCCTCAAACACTTGAATTAGTCAAAAATATTCCCTCTTTAAACCTTGCTGCCTATTTTAGATTAGCGCCAAACGCAGGAACTAAAGAACACAAGCACACCCAAAAAAATCTTATATTTCATATTTGTCTTAGCGATTTAGAAGGTGAGTCTAACATTTCTTGCGATGGGAAAACGATTACCCTTAAGAAAAAAGGCGATTATTGTTTATTTGATTATTCTAAAGTACATTCTTCGTTTAATTATGACATTAAAGAACGTATCAATTTGGCGATTGATTTTACTCCATCTGCGAATTTCGTATTTAAAAGCTGATTCATATGTTTTATTCTATTGACAACTTTATAGAACTAAAAAAAATTACGGATAATTATTTACAGATTATCTCGGAATTGAAAAAAGCAGGTGAACTTGAAATTGTTCAGAAATTCCATACGTGCAAGCCAGGTACGCCACTCTCAGAACATATTGGATATTGGGCCAGAGAAAGCAGCATATCCCCTGAACAAATCGGATACGCCGAAGATGATGTAGCCATAGTTGCTTTACCCTTATTTAAAAAAGGATTTAAGGTTCATTTGTTTGATGTTGCTCAAACTTTTCCTTTCTTGTATCAATTATTAGAAAAAATACCTGGAGTTAATTTCGCCGCCTTTTTTCGTCTTGCGCCAGGCGATGAAGTATTAGAACATGCGCATAGTATGAATAATTTAATTCTTCATTTATGTTTAACAGATCTCGATGGTGATGCTATTATAACTTGTAATGGCGAAAAACGAATTCTACGAAATGCAGGTGATAATTGTATGTTTGATTATTCCAAACCTCATTCTTCCATTAATCATTCCAGTATTGAAAGGATAAATTTGGTTATTGATTTTACTCCCGAAAATAATTGACTCATGTTTTATCCTATTGAAAAATATCCAATATTAAAAAGCATTCAAGAAAAAAATGCTCTTATTGTTTCTGAATTTAATTCTCAAAAAGAAAAAGAATTCATGAAAAACTTTATGACGGCTAAATTGCCAGACTTAAATTCACATACTGAATATTGGATTAAAGAAGGTGGATTTGATGAAACTCAAATTGGTTATGATGCTCGTGATGGCTCTTGGGCTTCTTTTCCATTATTTAAAAAAGGATTTCCAATAAAATGGTATGATGTGGAGGAATGTTTTCCTGAAACCATAAACCTAATTCGAGCTGTTCCTGGTGTAAATTTCGCTTCATTTTTTCGATTAGGTCCCAATTCTGGTGCTAAACGCCATTCTCATTTACCATCCAATTTAATTTTTCATTTATGTTTGGTTGATTTAGACAAAGATTCAGAATTAGAATGTAATAATGTAAAAACAGTATTTCGTAAAAAAGGTGATCACTGTTTATTTAATTACTCCTTGCCACATTCGTCTTTTAATTTTTCCAATGAAAATAGAATAAATCTGGTTATTGATTTTACTCCTTCGTCAATTCCCTAGTTTATTATCTTTTGCTAATTGATGCAATAAATTTCCTTGATTATAAACGGTATAAAATCCTGTTTTAGCAAAAATCATATTTGCTGTTTTTCTAATTAACTTTCGAATAGAAAAAGGTAAAAGAAAATAGCCTTTGATAATAGCAGTATCTAAATAATTAATTACATAACCACGCATCATTCCCAAAAAATAGCTAGAATGATTATCTATTTTTTCATAACCAAATTGAGCTCCGAAATCATTCAAAACATAAGAAATTCTCCTTTTCTCTATTTCCGAAAATTCTTTCTTCCACTTACCAATGCTACTATCGTTGATAGGCTGAGCTAATCCCGGATGTGTTTTCATTAAAACAAGATGAGTCATTGGCTCTAATTTAATTTCCTTATTAAAGTTTAGCATGGATTCATCAAAAGTGATATGAATAAATTCGCATAAACTCGTAATTGAATCTTTTGCTTTATAAACAATATCTTCATATCGAATAGCTAAATATTCAATATCTAATTCTTTACAATCCATTTTAATTTTTGTATTATAGATTCTCCATAATACAGCTAATGCAAAAACATTCTTGCGTTTAAATAATTTCTTATTCGATAATATGCAATCTCTATAATCTCGTATTAAATGAACAATTTTAATGTTTGGAAAAACTTCTTTTAGTTCAGGTATAAATAAACTATAAGATGGATTTTTATCGCCTAAAACCTTTATGCTTTTTTTATCAAAATTGGAAGGAAAATTTAAATAAATTAGTTTTATTAAAATTGGAAAAGTTATATTCTTCAAATCATACTTTAAAATTTGATTTCTTAAATCCGTAATGTTAATATTCCAGTTTTTGGCAAACTTGACTTCTGTGTACAAATCATCCAGAAAATTATCAATTAACTGATTTGTCCAATTTTTTTTATGATTGTATCGTTGCTTTAAATGAATAATTACTTTGGCTTCGGGAGGAAATAATGTTTCTGAATTTGCATCCAGAATTGTTCTCAATAAGGTGGTTCCAGATCGACCCATCCCAACAATAAACACCATTGGTATTTTATTTATTTCCTCTATTGTCATTTATTAAAAATCATTATTGAAGTAATTGTTGTGTTTAAAGATAAAGATATTGTGGGAATTACTTTAAAGCTAAAAATTCAAAAGAATAAAACCGAAACTAAAAATGAGTGGAATGTTTTCGCATCATAAAACAAAAAATACTTTTTAATGAAAAAAGCTTAAAAATCAACTTAATAGGCACTAAGCTGCATCGAAAAACGTAGTCTTTTCGTTTTTTTTAATCATCACCATCTTTTCCTTCCTAAATTTGGACATTAATTAAATAAAAAAATGACCTGCTAAGAGCTCGTTTATTCTTAAAAAACTAAAAAACATGAATAAATTTATCATAGCCGTTTTGGCGGGTATTTTAATCACCTTTGGAATGGGATGTGGAGGAAATGCTGAAAAAGAAAGCCCCACTTCTGATACGCTATGGATAGGCACCTGGAAAATGGTGGGTTATGATAGCGTGAGTGTAGAAGACAGCAATATGGTTTTAACGATGCAATTAGATGAGAATAAAAAAATAGAATATCTCACAAAAACTCGCGATGGCGAAATTCTTATAAAAACAGAAGGTAATTATTCTATTAATGATCAGCATTCGGTGCTCACGGTAATAGAAGATGGCCGAAAACAAACAGAGTATTTCATCCGAAAAATCGATAAGGATTCATTTATCTTTCAATCGGATAAATTCAGTATAAAATGGAAAAGAATGGAGTAATTTCATAATTAATTCACTTTTTCATCCGTTTTGATTGTATCTTTGCTTTCATAAAAAACATTTTGAGAACAGTTTATTTAACCCGAAAAGAACATTTTAATGCTGCCCATAAACTCTGGAATGAGGATTGGACAGAAGAAAAAAACTTTGAAATTTTTGGCAAATGCGCCAACCAAAACTGGCATGGGCATAATTTCACACTTTATGTAACCGTAAAAGGCAAACCTTCGTTAGAAACAGGATTTGTCGTAGATCTTAAAAAGCTTTCGGCATTAATTAAAAAAACTGTCATCGAAAAATTAGATCATAAAAATTTGAATTTGGACGTTCCATTTTTAAAAAACGTGAAACCATCAACAGAAAATATCGCTTTTGCTATTTGGGATTTATTGAATAATCCCGTTCAAGAAATGGGCGGAAAATTACATTGCATCAAACTTTACGAAACCGAAAACAACTACGTGGAATACTATGGCGAATAATGATATTGATTTCGAAAATTCCTTAGATGGTTATGAAAAGACTGAGCAATTTAATCCTGAAAAATTAGAGGCTATTGCAAAATCTTATGAAATAATTTTAGATAGTATTGGAGAAGATAAAAACCGTGAAGGACTATTAAAAACTCCTAGTCGAGTGGCTAAAGCGCTGCAGTTTTTAACGCATGGTTATGATTTAGACCCTGTCAAAATATTACAATCTGCCATGTTTGCAGAAGAATATCGACAAATGGTAATTATAAAAGATATTGAAGTTTATTCTATGTGTGAGCATCATATGTTACCCTTCTTTGGAAAAGCACATATTGCCTACATTCCAAACGGACATATTGTCGGATTAAGCAAGATTCCAAGGGTGGTTGATGCGTTTGCACGAAGATTGCAGATACAAGAAAGACTTACCACTGATATTCGAGATTGTATCCAAAATACTTTGAGTCCAGTTGGAGTAGCAGTAGTTATTGAAGCGCAGCATATGTGTATGCAAATGCGAGGAGTTCAAAAACAGAATTCGGTAACCACTACTTCTGCCTTCACCGGTGAATTTTTGAAGGATACAACTAGAAAAGAATTTATATCTTTGATAAGTGCTAAGCTACATTGAGGAGAAGGCAAATAGGCAAATAGGCAAATAGGCAAATAGGCAAATAAAAAAAATGAATTTGAAATACAAAATTAATAAGGTAAAAAAAGAATTGAAAACTAAATAAATTAATAAATGACAAAAAAACTATTGGCTATTTGGCTAGTGGCTACTTGACTTTAATAAAAAAAACAACAAACAAAAAATAAAAATCAATAACTATGGAAAATAACATTTTTAGTTCATCAGCAACGTTCAAGGATGTACCTGCAAGTGCAGTTCCTAAAACATTTTTAGCAAGTGTTTTTGCCTATATGACGGCAGCATTAGCTATCACCGGAATAATTGCCTATGTAGTAGGTGGTATAAATGATGGTGCACTATTTAAAGACATGTTTTTTACAGCAACGGGTATCAGTCCACTTTTTTATGTAGTAGTTTTTGCTCCAATTGGATTAGTTTTATTAATGAGCATGGCTT